>JAIENH010000499.1 GCA_019751475.1 Cyclobacteriaceae bacterium | reverse complement strand
ACCGCCTGCTGAAAATCTGTGCCATAGTAAATGCTAAATACTAAAGCAATTATACCTGATGTGAATGCAAGCAAGGCCATTGCAGATAGGAACGCTCGCCCTATCAAAGGCAATTTTTTCTTTTTTAAGGATAAATCAAGCGAAGCTTCCAACACGATAAATATCAAACCTGTAATTCCTAAAACTTCGAGCAGTGTTTGTGTAGGAGGAAGTTTGAAACTAAAACTATCAGCTGCATATTTTAACCCGATGCCGGCACCTATGAGCAGCAATACAGAAGGTACTTTTAGCCTACCCGCCAAATAATTGAAGATATAGGAAAGTACAACAAGGATACTTAGAGTAATTAAAATAGAATAGGCATCAAATTTCATTATTTAGGGTTAGTTTGATTCAAATTTGCAGTTATTCGTTGGATTTTTTACTGGGCAAGATGAGATTATTTCAGATCATGAACATACTTAGTATTGATGTGGCTTTTGGTGCAGCTATCAGTTGTCTTTTCTTTGCAAAGTTGTGCAACGTAGAAATTTTTCCCATTGAATTGGTTGTATTAATTCTCACTGTCTGGATTATCTATACCATGGATCACTTGATGGATGCACGAGGATTAACTCGCCCCGCATCCACAAAAAGGCATCGATTTCATCAATTAAATTATAGTGCAATCAGGGGATGGCTGTTTGTTGCCGGGATAGTGAATGTAACATTAATCTGTTTCATTAGAAGACCATTGTATTTGACGGGTGGAGCTCTAACCCTCATGATTTGCTTTTATTTTCTATTTCAAAGAAGACAGGAAGCGTTTAAAGAGGTAGCAGGAGCTGTATTATACATGAGTGGTGTCTTAATAATACCCCTGACTCTCTTCAATGGAATGGTTAACTATGAAAAGGCCATAATTATTTTTCAATTCGGATGTATTGTTCTAACCAACTTGCTTTTATTCGCTTTGTTTGATGAACAGACTGACAAAAATGATAATCATTTATCGTTTGCAATTAGTTTTGGCCTGACCACTACGCGAAATGTTTTGGTAGCCCTATTTGTAATGAGCGCCTCACTCTCGATCGTTCAATTGCTATGGCTACGATTTGCCTTGGGGGCAAACATAGTATTGACGACAATGAACGTTGTGTTATTTTTTGTTTTCATCAAGCAATCTTGTGTTGAAAAAGATGAGTGGTATCGCTCGATAGGTGATGGGGTTTTCTTAATACCTTCTTTGTACATTTTGTTTTCGTAAATGCTAAACGGATTTAATACCATAGCCCCTTTCTATGATCATCTAGCAAACCTAGTCTTTGGACGGAGTATTCAATCTTCCCAGAAGGTCTTTCTAAATGAAATCAAGGATTGTTCAACTATTTTGATTTTGGGCGGAGGCACGGGTTGGCTTCTGCAAGAGCTACTGAGGACAAATGCAGCAGGCAAGATCTGTTACGTTGAAGCGTCATCCAAAATGATTGAATTGACTAAGGTTGCAGTGAAGAATGATGAGCGGGTCAAGTTTATTCATGGCACTGAAGATGACATTCCAGTTTTAACAAAATTTGATACAGTCATTACTAACTTTTATTTGGATGTGTTCACACAAAAATCACTTTGCGTAGCTGTAAGGAAAATAGGAAAAAGCCTGATGCCTGGCGCTTATTGGCTTGTGGCCGATTTTACTGCAAGTACTAAGTGGTGGCAACGTGTGTTATTAAAAGTGATGTATTATTTTTTCAGAATTGTTTCCAAAATTGAGTCGAGCGAATTACCCGATTGGCGGAGCGAAATTGATACAGCTGGTTTTAAAGAGCAAAAGACGGGTATATTTTACAGTGGATTTATCCTATCGATTTTATATAAGCTACCCCGCTAGCACAAAGCCCGTCTTACCGTGAATCTAGGTTGACTCAATTCCTAATCACGCCACGTAACCAAGTAAAAATCTTTAATCCTCCATGGGAAATGTTGGCCACCCCATTTTCATCCGCAACTTTTACATTTTCTATCGTGTAGAAGGCGGTTGGTAAAATCTCCTTCAGTTTTTCAATCAGATCATCGAGCCTTTCTCTCGCCAAGACAGTGAAGACAAGATTCTCCTCGCCATCTCGACCTTCTGCTCTCACTTGTGTGTGGCGAAAATCTACCCCAGTCAGGTATTGTATGAGTGGAGTTACATCCTTGCGCGTAATGATACGGACTATAACTTTGCCATAAGCAATACGTTCTTCAATGATCATTCCGACAAAAATACCTGCCGCAAAGCCACCCGCATAAGTAAAAAAGCAGACCCAATTATCAAGGTGTTGAAAAATTTGGCGCATGGCAGTTAACCAAATAAAAGCTTCAAAGAATCCCAAGATGGTTGAAGTATATCTTCGCCCACCAAGCATGTAGATAATGCGAATGGTGTTTACGGACACTTCTGCTACCCTTGCTATAAAAATAAGAAGTGGTAAAATGAAATACGCAAATACGTTTTCTGAAAGCCCAAGTGAATCAATAAAGATATGATCCATTTTAATTGCTGTTTGACGTTGAAAGTGATAAAGCCTCCGAAAGCATCTGCGGATTCACTCCAATTAATCCGTTTAAAAATGGCAACACTTCACTTTGGGATCGAATAAAGTAATTGGCGGCCGTATTGGTTGTCTTTCCCACTCTTATTGTATAAGCAGTACTTCCAAATATTTTAAACATATCTTCGTCTGTTTGGCTATCACCTATGGCCATGATGAAATCGAAATATTGATTTCCTGCCCACCGGGCTACTGCCGAACCCTTATCTATCCCACGGGCTCGTAATTCTATAGTATACTCGCTATTAGAAATCAAAAAATCTTCTTGCAGGGGCAATGATCTAAGGGCTGCCAAAATCTGCCGCACATCAGCGTCTGTAACTCTGTCAGCAATAGCCCGATAATGCCATGCTACAGAAAAGTGTTTCTTTTCTACAAATGACCCTTCGTATTGAAATGAAAGTGCATGTAGTGCTGATGATACTTTATTCAGCCATTCAAAAGAACTCATATAAGGGGATAAGGTAGCCCAATTCTCTCCTGGTCTTTTAAAAAAACCTCCATGTTCGGCTGCAAGTACAATATTCAGGTCTGCCCAGTATGCCTCCAGATTTTCTTTGTCCCTACCACTGATGAGCACTACACTATTTTTACTATCCAATGCCATTTGATGAAGTATTGTCTTAGCATTTAATGAAGGTTTTGTTAAATTCGGATGCAAATCAAAGGGAACTAGCGTTCCGTCATAGTCTAGAAGAACTAGCCTCGAATTTGCCTTTCTGTAATCATTAATTACCTTAGGAATATCTATCTCGGTTATCATGCTTCGACTTTAATTGAATTGTTTATTTTAGTTAGAGAAGTGAGAAAATCTGCTGCCCATGTTTGTACATTATACTTTTCTATCTGTTTTTGCATTTTTTTAATCCTGTGCCTTTGATCATCATCAGTCATTAACAACGCTTCCCGTATTGCATCCGCTATCTCTTGTCTGTCATTAACATTCACAATGATCGCATCGCACAATTCGCTAGCAGCTCCCGCTGTCTCACTTAGTATGAGAACCCCATCCGACTGAGGGCGACTTGCGACATATTCCTTTGCTACCAGATTCATCCCATCTCTGGAAGGCACAATAAGTGCGATATCCGATGCTCCATACATGGCCACAAGTTTCTTAAACTCAACTGTTTGGTATTGATAGACAATGGGTACCCAACTTAGCGAGCCGAACTTGCCATTGATGCGGCTGATTAAAGATTCTACACTGAGTTTATTTTCTTTGTATTTTGGAATAGACTCGCGCGTTGGAACTAATAGCAATATATAACTTACCTTCCCCCTGAAATCTGGATTTTGCTCTAAGAACATCTCGAAACTTTCCAGCCTGCTGTGAATGGCTTTTGTATAATCTAGACGGTCTACTGATAAGATTAATTTTGAAGCGCTGAGACCTTCACGTATCCTTTTTATGTTTTTGTGAACCTGAGGTGTTCTACACGCAATACTAAATTTTTCGTAGTCAATGCTGATAGGGAAACTTTTTACAGCAGTAGTGAATTTACCTACTGAATAGATTTCCCGCTCATTATGCATATTTGGAAATAGACGATCAATGCAAGTGATAAAGTGTTTTGCAAATTCATCGGTTTGAAAGCCCACCACATCTGAGCCCATTAGACCTAACAATAAATGAACACGCCAAGGCTTGGGCAATAGCCTGAATAGTTCGAAGCTTGGGAAGGGGATGTGAAGAAAGAAACCAATTTCCGCATCGGGCAATCGCTCACGTAAAAGAGAAGGAAGCAACATCCAATGATAATCGTGCACCCATATTGTATCCCCGGGCTCATATACCTCCATAATTTTTTCACACATCTGCTCATTGGCACGAACGTAACCGTCAAAGAACTCATTTTTATAAACGGCAAAGGAAGGAAAGTACAAGAACAGCGGCCATAATACAGAATTACAAAACCCATCATGAAAATTGTCTTTCAACTGTGTAGGCAAGAAAACAGGATGCATGCAAGTCCCGTTCTTTTCAACTGTTTCCGAATCGGATACCGTATCAAATGATTTTTTAGAAATGTCAGATATACCTATCCAATGCAGTGATGTGAATTCATTTTGTTTCTTGTCAGTATTTTCAAAATAGGACGAAAGAGCAGTGGCCAATCCTCCTGCACTTGGCGTGAGAACCAATTTTGACCGCATAACCGAAAAACGCTCAGGCAGCCTGTAGGATACTGTAATAAGTTTTTTAGATTCCATGATTGCAAGCTATTTACATTGGGATTCAATTAATTTGACGGATATCAAGTTCTGAGGTATATCTAATTAGAAAGTCATTAGAATTCCATCTTGCTATAATGATTTCAAGAATATAAAAACCCTCAACTGTCAGGTTTTAAGTAAATTGGGAAGATCAAAAGATGAAGGATGCTATTTCAAAATATTATTTCGCAAGCAAGCCATTGCTTGAGTCTCTTCCATCGGGTGATTTAATTCTTCTTAGAGAGCGCTTGAAGCTATTGCGAGTAGTAAAAGGCAAGGAATTATTTCAAGAGGGCAGTTATCCCAAAGGAGTCTATATTCTAAAGAGAGGGAAAGTAAAAATATACCAACGCACTCAAAATGGAAGTGAACAAATTGTTTACATCTATACTCCTGGCGAAATGTTTGGCTATCGCCCTTTGCTTTGCAAAGGAAAGCACCCCACCTCAGCACAAACTTTAGAAGAATGCGGCATTTATGTACTATCGAAGGAAGACTTCTTTCATGTATTAACTAAGTCAACCAGGCTTTCAACTATTCTGCTACAAAATCTTAGTCATGAATTTACCGTGTTAGTAAACCACATTGCATCGTTTTCACAAAAATCCACAAGGGAAAGAATTGCGTTGTGTTTGTTGATCCTTCAGGAAAAATACAGGAAGCCTAACCAAAATCAGGTGGAGATTACTCTTTCAAGATCTGACCTTGCTTCATTTGCGGGTACTACACACGAAACAGTGGCAAGAGCTATTAGCCGATTTAAATCTGAAAATGTCTTACAAATACGTGAAAGGAAGATTGTAATCATAAATCAGGATTTATTACATGCGCTCATTGAATAGCGAGGTTGCGTCTGACCTTTATTTTAGTCATTTTTCAACCTATCCCGATAACTTGAAAAGACCCTTGACTTGGAAATAAACCCAACGTATTTACCTTCCTCCAAAACGGGGATATTCCAAACTCCTGTCTTGTCAAATTTTTCCATAAGGGAAGCCATATCGTCTGTCACGTCTGCCATCACTGATGGCTTTTGCATCAGTTGATCTACTCGCACGGTATCGTAAAGAGAAACATTGAACATGATCTCACGAATGTTCTCCAGAGCGATAATTCCAACCAACTTTCCGCTATCATCCACAATCGGAAAAATATTCCTTGATGATTGTGCCACTGCTTCGGTCAAAGCTCTTAACGTGGCATTATATTTAACTGAAACGAAATTTGTTTCCACTAATTCTCCCAAGGAGAGCCCTGAAAGCAAATGACTATCTTTAGTAAAGGAGATAGACTGATCTCCCTGTCTTAATTTGGCTTCATCGAGCGAGTGGGGGTGCAAATAGCGCGAAACGGCCGTACTAAGTGCGGATACTGTCATCAAAGGGATAATCAAATCGTATCCTCCCGTTATTTCCGCAATAAGGAAAATGGCTGTCAAAGGTGCATGAAAAATTCCTGTCAGTACTCCTGCCATTGCCACCAAACAAAAATTTGAAGTAGGGAGGTTGGCCCATCCCGTTGCATTAATTAGAAAAGCAAATGAGAAGCCCAGGCAAGCACCTACCAGCAAAGCGGGCGCAAAGTTGCCTCCGTTACCGCCCGCGTTTAAAGTAAATGACACCGCAAATACTTTTATTACTCCGACAAGTAAAATAGCCAATCCTAAAACCCATAAATTCTGCGTGAAGAAATGTTTCAGTAGACTGCCGTCAAAGAATAGATTAGGTTGATTAAGGGCCAGCAGCTTGATGGATGAGTAACCTTCGCCAAATAGCGCAGGAAAAATAATTATCAGCACCCCCAATAAAATGCATCCAACCGCTAACCTGGAGATGGCTGAATGAAAAATCCGACCGAATATAGCCTCCACTTTCATGTAGGCTCCCAGGTAAAAGGAAGATAATAGACCGCATGCCACACCCAATAACGCGTAGAACAAAATGTTGTGGTAGTTGAAATCACTTATATTTTTGAAGGAAAGCAAAACACCTTCTGACAAAATGATCTTAGAACACAAAGCTCCCACTGCTCCGGCAATCAACAGCGGTATGAAAGCAGAAATACTCACATCCACTAACAACACTTCCAAGGCAAAAAGAACCCCAGCTATGGGCGCGTTAAAGGCCGTGGCAATTCCAGCTGCTGCGCCACAAGCCAGCAATAATGTGCGATCGCGATAACTAATTGAAAAGAACGAGGCAAACGTTGAACCAATAGCGGAGCCTGTTTGAACAATGGGTGATTCAAGGCCAGCCGACCCCCCCAATCCAACAGTGAGCGCGCTGGTCGCAATGTGGCTATATACTTCTTTGTGCGGAAGGAAGGACGATTTTTTGGCGATAGCGAAAAGGACATGGGATGTGCCACGCATAAGTTCTCCATTTAAAATAATACGAATGAAAAGATAGGTTGACAGGATACCGATGGAGGGAGAGATAAAATAAACCCACTTGTACTGCTGTCCTAATGGCTTCAGTAGTTCTTGCAGATAATGAACAGATAGTTTTAGCAATACCGCAGTGAGACCAGCCCATAACCCTACTAACACTGCACCGAAAATCAGGAATTGTTTGTTGGATAGTTTTTGAAGCAACCACGCTGGAATATTCTTAATGAATTGATCAAGACTGTCTCTCATTATATCCTAAAACAGATTGTTAAGCCCAAAGAACTTATCTATAATGATAAAGAAAGATAGAAGAGCCAACAAGAAAGGGCAAACATAGCTGATGGTAAAAGTCAGGTATTTTCGAAGGTATGAATTAGTATAGCCGATATTTCCGTGTGCCAATTCCTGATTCATATTGCCTATTTTCCATTTGTAGGTGATGAAAAAACACATTAAGCATCCACCTACTGTAAGCATAATGTCACACGTATCTGAAACCAAAGTTAGAAAATCGCGATTCTGGTAGAAAGGTAATTTATTCAGAAAGGGTATCATCCCCTGGCTCATCATACTGGGTAAGCCTGCTATGAAGATTACTAGTGCCAGACCCCATACAACGTGTTTGCGCTTTAGTTTTTTTTGATCTACCAGATAGGCAGTGGGCACTTCCAATAAAGAAATCGTAGAAGTGAGTGCTGCAAAGCAGAGCAGCAGGAAAAATGAACCGCCAATAAATTTACCTAGCATGGGTCCCATTTCATGAAACACCTTTGGTAAAACCATGAATACAAGTGGTGGGCCTTCTGCCGGGGACATGTTTTGGGAAAATACCAAAGGGAAAATCATCAACCCCGAAAGAAAAGCTACCATTGTATCGGCCACTGATATGATAGCAGCCGATGAGGTAAGGTTTTGTTGCTTGTTGACATAGGAACCATATGTAATCATAGTACCCATGCCTAAGCCGAGCGAAAAGAAAGCCTGCCGTAGGCCATCAAAAATAGTTTGAACCCTAACCTCACTAAAATCGGGAATCAAATAAAATTTAATTCCTTCTATGGCATTTGGCAAAGTAAGGCTGTAAACAATGAGTGATAGTAAAATAATATAGAGTGCTGGCATCATTATTTTATTTGCCGCTTCCACACCCTTTTGGATACCTTGTGAAACAACCAGGGCGGTGACCGCCATGAAGGCAATTGAAAACCAGAAATTATCGCTGATATCATTTACATAGCTATTGTAGAAGCTCCCAAAATTGGGTTCATCTAAAAGGTTGCCGAACGAGATTTCAACAAAGTAGCCAAACGCCCAGCCTGCTACTACATTGTAAAAGGACAGCACAAGTATTCCCGCCAATACTCCGAACAATCCTAAGTAGCCCCATCGCTTATTGCCCAGCTTAGTGTAAGAACCCATTGCGTCACTATTGGCAGCTCTGCCAATGGCGAGTTCACCCACCATGACGGGATAGCAGAGAAGGAAAATAAAGATTAGGTAGATGAAAAGAAATGCTGCGCCACCGTTTTGGCCAGCCAAATAGGGAAACCGCCAAATGTTTCCCAAGCCGACTGCGGAGCCAGCGGCTGCCAAGATAAAACCTATTCGACTCGAAAAATTTCCTCTGCTATCGGTCATATTAAATGATTCGTTTATTATTTGGTATGCACTATTTTCTTTGTGCCAACTTTGATATTAGGCTCTTCGGCACTTCTATCGAAATCAATTACTACGGGTGCAGCAATGAATATTGATGAATAGGTACCTACTAATATTCCAATGAACAGCGCAAAGGAGAAGCCTCTTAATACTTCCCCACCAAATAGTAGCAATACAATCACTACAAATAATGTAGTGCCTGAGGTGATTAATGTACGGCTCAACGTGATGTTCAAAGCATCATTGAATATCTGAATACGATCGCTTTTTGTGCCAACACCTAGTTGTTCTCTAATACGGTCATAAATAATAACTGTATCATTGATAGAATAACCAATAATAGTTAAGATGGCCGCAACAAATACCTGATCTATTTCAAAAGAAAACCCAAAAGCACGGGCAATAGCAAAAGATGCGAACACGAACAAGCCATCATGTAAGGTCGCAATAATAGCTCCCGCGCTGTATTGCCATTTTCTAAAACGAATAAGCAAGTAAAGAAAGATGCCCAATAAAGAGAACAGACTCGCTTTAAAGGCTGAGTCCTTAATATCGTCAGCGACCGTAGCACCTACTTTTGTTGAACTGGAGATTGTGAAATGCTGGTCATCGACTTTCGTATCTTGTTCAGCGTATTTAAGCCCTGTATAAGCTTCCACACCTTGAATGAGCGCAAGCTTTACAGTTTCATCGGCTGTGTCGGTATCTTCATCAATCAAATAGGAAGTAGTTACTTTCATTACATGATTACTGCCGTAATTTTTGACTTCTGTACTTTGATTTTGAAAACTTTTTGAAAGTGCTGAACGAATCTCAGTAGCTACTACTGGTTTGTTAAATGAGACCACGTATGACCTTCCTCCTTTGAAATCTACCCCTAAATTCAATCCTTGTATTGCTACCAACACAAACCCGACTATAATAATTGCCCCTGAAATTAAGTAAGTGATCTTGCGCTTACCTATGAAATCAAAACTTTTTGCACTCTCAAACAATTTTGAAAACGCGGTATCAAAAGAGATATTAGAATCATCTCCCTTACGCACCATCCATTCAATGATAACTCTTGATATATATACTGCAGAAAAAAAAGAAGTCGCAATACCAATCATCAGTGTGATTGCAAAACCCTTCAACGGACCTTGTCCCAATACGAATAAGAAAAGAGCCGTTAGGAAGGTGGTAATGTTAGAGTCGAAAATGGAAGCAAAAGCACGTTCATAACCTCGCTTTATAGCTTCTCTTAGTTTGCGTCCATGTTTTAATTCTTCACGTATTCGTTCGAAGATCAATACATTGGCATCAACGGCCATACCCATTGTGAGAACAATACCTGCAATGCCAGCAAGCGTAAGGGCGGCATTGAACTGCGCCAAAATTCCAAGTATAAAAAAGATATTAAATAGCAGTGCGATGTTTGCCACCCAGCCCCCCTTGGAGTAATACGCAATCATAAAAAGTACCACTATTGCTAAACCAGCTCCCATAGAAATGATTCCTTGGTTTTGGGCGGCCTTTCCTAATGAAGGTCCTACAATTGCTTCTTCAACTATGTGCGTGGGTGCGGGAAGCGACCCTGCTTTCAGAACGTTCGCTAAATCTTTAGCCTCCTCCATCGTAAAACTTCCGGTAATTTGTGAGTTACCATTTGGAATCTCGCCTTGAACAGTTGGTGCGGTGTACACATACTTATCTAAAACAATAGCAACCCTCCCTTGCGGAGATTTGCTGGCGGCTGCCGCAGTGATCTTTGCCCATGAACGCGAGCCGCTTGCATTCATTGTCATGCTTACTGCTGGTCTGGCATACTGATCGTAGTCTAACCGTGCATCGCTAATCACTTCACCATCCAATAGCGGTTGGCCAGACCTTCCAAGGTTAATAAAGTTTAGTTGAAGAGCTTCTTCACCTTGTGCGCCTTTTGTCTCTGGTTTTACATCCCATAAACAACCAATTGTGCGAGGGATTAACGCCTTCACATCTGCACGTTTTAGTATCCGATTAATTTCACTCGTGTCTTTTAAACTATAAGCAAACGGTACTCCGTTGCTGAACTTAAAAAGTGGTGAAACGGAGGCGTTCGTAAGCGAGTCCAGATTGTTACCAGTTTCCTTTGACTGCAACTGCTTTTCAAGGGCGGTCAGTGCTGTATCTATAGCCAAATTTGGAGAAAGATCATTTGGAGTTGTTTGCTTAATGCGGTTTTGTTCCGTTAGCAAAAGTTGATTGATGGCTGTTAAGGATCGAGTCAATGCAGGATCATTGTAATCAACTATTTCCCAAAATTGAAGTTGGGCAACGCCCTGAAGCAACTTGCGTACGCGCTGTGGATTGTCAGCACCGGGTATTTCTATTTGTATTGCACCCGAACCTTGTAGCCTTTGGATGTTAGGTTGTGATGTTCCAAATTGATCAATCCTTGTCTTAAGAATAGTAAATGACCTATCAATCGCACTTTCAATTTCTGTTTTTAAGAATTTAAGGACTTCATCATCTCTGTCGGTAAGGCTAACGCGTCCTTTGGTAGAAAGGGATGAGAAAAAGGTGGATAGTTTGCCGTCTGGATACTCCTGTTTAAATGTTTGATAAAAAAGATCGGTGAAATCATCTTGGCTGCTCTTTTGAAGTTCTCTTGCTTTTCGCAAGACAAGGGCAAATTTTGGATCCTGACTACTGCTTAAAGCTTGTACGATGTCAACCGGTGAAACTTCCAAGACAACATGCATACCTCCCTGAAGGTCAAGGCCAAGATTCAATTCATTCTCTTTAACTTCTTTGTAGGTAAATTCTTTCCCCAAAAGATTATATACAGGCTTATTCCAAAGTGAATCGAGATAGTTTTGTTTTCGTGATAAGTTGACTGTCCCACTTTTGTCAGTCGCTATTTCAGTAGCCGTGTTCTGGATGTTGCGAGATACAAAAGTAAATGACAGGTAATATAGACAGAGGAAGGATATGATGACTGAGAGAAAAACGACTACTCCTTTATTGCGCATAAGGTTGTGGTTTATTGATTGAGAAAAAGAAATAAATTAATTCACGGAATTATACCCGATGAAATCGAAAGAATAAGAGAACTACCTCTAAGGGGCGTTTGGAGAAATTATTACCTGAAACAGGATGTTGAATAGCGTGCCCTGATTTGGATAATCAGATTTGCGGTAGCTGCAATTTTTTGTTTGCTGATATACTTCTTCAATGAGATTGAAAAACGATTCACTTAGTTCAATGACGGGGGCATTAGTGAATGCTTCTTGAAATTCTCCTATTCGTGATTCGTGTTCACTATTTGTTGGCTCCGTTGTTCTGTTGTTTGTTATCTGCCTAAGGCCGACTGATTTGTGACTAGCTTTGTCTGGATAACTATTTGAAAATTTCAGTTGCTGAGCTTGCCCTTGGATAATTTCACTCTCTGCATTTATTGGCATAGCCGATAAAGCCAAAAGAAAAATAGTGATCAAAATAGTAAGCCTTGTTCGCATTAAAGATAATTGATGCAAAACAATGCCTTTTAGTTAACAGAACAGGTCTCTCGATATTAGATATTCATT
>JAIENH010000004.1 GCA_019751475.1 Cyclobacteriaceae bacterium | reverse complement strand
GAGGTTCAGAGCATCTCAGGAATTGAAAAATGGGAGCTTAGCTCATCCCGATCATTATCGGGAGGTTCAGAGCATCTTAAGATTAAAAATGGGAGCTTAGCTCATCCCGATCGTTATCGGGAGGTTCAGAGCATCTTAAGATTGAAAATGGGAGCTTAGCTCATCCCGATCATTATCGGGAGGTTCAGAGCATCTCAGGAATTGAAAAATGGGAGCTTAGCTCAGCTGGTTCAGAGCATCTGCCTTACAAGCAGAGGGTCGGGGGTTCGAACCCCTCAGCTCCCACGAAAAGCCTCGCCATTGGTGAGGCTTTTTAGCTTTCTAAATGACCACGTTTTACATATTATATTCTTTGCGAGCGGATCGATATTATATTGGTTACACTACAGAACCGATAGCGGAACGGTTAAGAAAACACAATTCGCACCATAAAGGATTTACGGGAAAATTTAATGATTGGCGCGTTGTATACGAAGAAGAATTCGAATCCAAAGAGCTTGCCTATAAAAGGGAACGAGAAGTTAAATCATGGAAAAGTCGCAAGCGGATTGAAGCGTTGATAGCTGGTTCAGAGCATCCCGCCTCTTAGGCGGGAGGGTCGGGGGTTCTCCCGATGAATCGGGATCAGCTCCCACGAAAAGCCTCGCCATTAGCGAGGCTTTTTAGCTTTCTGATGGCCACGTTTTAACTTAGAGTTTTACTGTTGGCGAGTTGTGAGAAGTAGTTTCAAAGCACCATCATCTCTACTTCCAATAATCATACTGCATATACCGCGCTGACTCTAGCGCCACTTCTTTACCCTGTAGTTTTTCTACCACATAAAAAGCCATGTCAATACCGGCCGAAACACCAGCCGAAAGAATGATGTCACCATTATCCACGTAACGTTTCTCTGGAGAGATCTTGGTCCGTGGGGCTGCTTCGCGCAAAGCATCTATCGCCATAAAATGAGTCGTGGCCTCCAGGTTGTCCAGTAGTCCGGCTTTTGCCAGTATGAGAGCACCTGTACAAACCGAAAGAATTTTCTCAGATGTGCCGCTCATACGCTTAACCCAATCCAGCATCACGGGGTTGTGCATTTCCTTTCGCGAACCAAAAGGACGACCGTCTGCATGATAGCCACCACCTCCGGGTACAAGAAATATGTGGGGAGTCGGGCATTGGGCGAATGTGTAAGTGGGGGTGATGGTCAACTGGTTGCGGGCAGCAATTGTTTCTTTTTCGGCCACGGTGAAAACTTCATACGGCTCACCAGTCTTTCGCCTGCCGGTAATGGAGAAGACTTCAAACGGTCCGGCAAAGTCAAGGACTTCTACATCATCAAAAAGAACGATGGCAATTTTTTTCATTATTCGGAGTGGTTAACTAAACTTTTTTGCTTGTATTGTACTTTACCTAGGTATTGGATGCTAGCTCTAGAACGGAGTATCCAATATCGATTCATACAAATATAGACTAACCAATCAATCAGCATGAACTACAAACTTTTCGGACGATCAGGATTGCGAGTATCTGAACTAAGCCTCGGCACCATGGGCTTTGGCACGGAGTGGAAATGGGGCGCGGACAAAGAATTGAGCAAAAAGATATTTGATGCTTATGCAAATGCCGGTGGCAACTTTTTGGATACAGCCAATCGCTACACGGAAGGCACTTCCGAAAAATTCCTAGGTGATTTCATTGCTGCCGATCGTGATCATTTTGTGCTGGCCACCAAATATTCGCTACGCGATCGCAGTGGAGATTTGAATTTTGCCGGTAATCATCGCAAAAATATGATGCGCAGCGTGCAAGAGAGCCTCAAGCGATTAGATACGGATTACATTGATGTGTTGTGGGTACATATTTGGGATGCCCTTACCCCTACGGAAGAAATCCTGCGAGGACTCAACGATCTCATCAGGCGAGGCATGGTGCACTACATCGGCATCAGCGACACGCCCGCCTGGATAGTGAGCCAGGCAAACACCATGGCCGAACTAAGAGGTTGGGATTCATTTATCGGATTGCAGATTGAGTATAGTCTGATTCAACGCACGGTGGAAGCCGAGTTGATGCCCATGGCCAAAGCCTTTGGTATGACCGTGACACCTTGGGCACCATTAGCTGGTGGTGCCTTGACGGGAAAATATTTGAAAGGAGATAAAGGCCGCTTGCCCGACACCAGTATTCGCCTGAGCGATCGCTCCGTTGCCATCACCAAAAAAGTGGTGGAGATAGCTGATCGGTTGGGAGTCACGGCTTCGCAAGTGGCCATTAACTGGACACGTCAGCATAAGAATCAGTCGGTGATACCCGTTGTAGGTGCTACGAAAGTGGCTCAGATGGAAGATGTGCTCGGCTGTCTTTCATTTGAGCTGCCCGCGGATGCCATGAATGAACTCAACGAAGTATCTAAAATTGAACTGCCATTCCCGCAGAAATTTTTCATGGAGCCCGGTGTCGTGGATGTGCTCTTCGGAGGTGAGAAGGACAAGTTGAAAGATTCACGCTATTGAGGCCAAACTAAACCCGACAAATCGGTGTTGGAAGACGTAGAGAAGGTAATCTTAAGCACATTAGACTAAACAAAAAATACATGACAGCACTTGACGTGAGCTTGCTTCAATGGGATACCTACCATAAGAGAATGCAAAAGATGTTTGATACACTGAATGAGGATAAATACATGCAACCGGTGATGCCGGGTGGAAATTCACCATCCTGGCTCCTGGGACATTTGGTGGTCACCGATGATGCCCTGCTAGAGTTGCTGGGCATTGGCAAGCGGCTATTTCCCGAATTGGATAAAATCTATCATCACGAGCGAGGCGCCAACCAGGATCATCACCTGTCAAAGCAAGAACTAAAAGAAAAGTATCTGCAGATTTCGGCTGCCCTGAGTGATGGAATAAAGAAAATGACGGAGGCGCAATGGCTGGACCGCCACATGGCCGTGTCTCCTGAAGACTTCGCCAAAGAGCCACATCGCAATAAGCTAAATGTTTTATTGAGTCGGGTTTCACACAAGGCTCATCACATCGGCCAGATTCTCATGCAGCCAAAGTAATTGATGGCGCAAATCTTTTTTACTTTTGTAAAAGGAGACTCACCATGGCACCAGTATTCAAAAAGCTTAACTACAAAAACCAAAAACAAATTCACATCATCAACGCACCCGCTGATTTTGAAAAGGTGCTAGATGAAATGAAAGACCTCGCAGCCGTCAAGGCAAATCTTTCAGGTGCAAAGCAGGTTGATTTTTTTCTCGCGTTTGTTACGCAGCAAAAGGAAGTGGATACACTCACGGCAAAAGTGGCGCCTCTCATGACGGAAGACGGTCTGCTGTGGTTTGCTTATCCGAAGGGAAGTTCAAAGAAATACAAGTGCGACTTCAATCGCGATACCGGGTGGGATGTGCTCGGTGAAGCGGGTTATGAGCCCGTGCGCCAGATTGCCATTGATGAAGACTGGAGCGCGTTGCGGTTCCGCAGACCCGAGAACATCAAGAAAATGACCAGGAGCTTTGCTATGACGGAAGTAGGTAAGAAAAAAGTGGCAGCCGCCAAGAAAACAAAGAAATAACACTATTCAACTAGTGCCTCCTTTATTCATTCGCATCATTTCACCGTAGCCAAGGTGTTGGGCCAGAGCCGTCACCGCCATCACAATGCGTTTGGCTTTGGTGTGATCAGTTTTGGCGCTGTCGATCCACTTGCTGAAGTAGCGCTGGTGTGCACCCGGTAGAGTTTTAAAGTAGGCCAGTGCTCGGGGCTCATCGTTGAGGCATTCCATTAAATCAGGAGACAAAATGAATTTTGTCTCATCCAATTCCAGTTTCACAGTTAATTTATCTCCATGTCGTTTGCCAGTGGCTTTACGAATAGTGGCATTGATGGGTAATATGAATCGCCCATCGCCCATTGGGATCAGGGCTGTTTGTTTCAATGGGTAAGCATCCAGCGAGCCTTTCACACGAAACGAGACAAGAGCCTTTGTCAGTTTGCTCGCCTGGGCGGATGATATCTCAATGTAACTCCAACCAGTCTTTTCACCTTTCTTGTCGAAACGCTGTATAATGGCTGTGAAGTGCAATTTGCTCACGAGCTAAAATTACAAATTGGTTTGTAAAATTTTGCGCCAGCACGTACTGGATTCAGTAACTAATCTCCACGACTTTCTTCTTATTCAGCTTTTGCATGGCCTTCGGCACGATCAATAGAATTTCTTCTTTGAGTGTCTTGATCAGTTTGGTCTTGATATGGTCACGATGAGTTACCAGACTGACTTCACGTGCGGGACTCGGTTCAACCAATCGTTTCACTAATTTCAATTGCGGCTTGCTGAATTCCATTACAGCCAGCTCGGGCAAGATGGTGATGCCATCACTCTTGTCTACCATACGTTTCAATGTTTCAATGTTTCCTGTTTCGTATTTGAATTGAAAGTCAGAACTCTTGCGCAATTCACATAAATTCAAAATTTGCGATCGAAAGCAATGTCCTTCTTCCAGCAACCAAAGCTGCTCGGGGTCGATTTCTGAAGCGAGAACATACTTCTTATCGTACAGCGCATTCTTTTTAGAAACGTAAACGAATAGTTCTTCATAAAAGAGAGTGTCTTCTTTAATGGATGGGTCTTTCAAAGGCGTAACCACCAATCCACAATCCAGGCGATTACTTTTCAATTCGTGTATGACTTCTTCTGTGATGGTTTCTTTGATAACAAGATTGAGCTGGGGATATTTTTCGAGCATTTGTTTAAATAGTGGCGGCAACAAGTAAGGCGCCAACGTGGGAATGATACCAATGCGCAACTCGCCCGTCATGATGTCCTTTTGATCATTGATGAGTTGCTGAATCATCTTGGCTTCGCGCAAGATCGTGCGAGCTTGGGCGATGATGCTGCTGCCGATTTCGGTGGGGATCACCGGCTGTTTGGTGCGATCAAATATTTTCACACCCAGTTCTTCTTCCAGCTTTTGAATTTGCATGCTTAACGTAGGCTGCGTTACAAAGCACTTTTCTGATGCCAACACAAAATGCCGGTGTGTATCGAGCATCACAATGTATTCGAGTTGGGTCAAAGTCATAGATATTACCTATATGTTTATAAAGATAATCAATTTGATTTATTATTTGGGTTGAAGTAGCATTGCAATGGCGACATGAATATTCATTTAACAAATCCTTAATCGATACAAAAATGGAAAAGACCCAAACCTCAGGAGCAACCATGAACGGAGAAGCCAAGTGCCCGTTTCATGGTGGCGAACTCAAGCAAACGGCCGGCACCGGCCCGCGCAACCACGACTGGTGGCCTAATCAGTTGAAGCTCAACATCCTTCGTCAGCACTCATCCCTTTCCAACCCGATGGGCGAAAAGTTTGACTATGCGAAGGAATTTAAGAAGTTGGATTTGAAGGCCGTGAAGAAAGAGATATTTAAGTTGATGACCACTTCGCAGGACTGGTGGCCGGCTGACTATGGACATTACGGTCCGTTTTTCATTCGCATGGCCTGGCACTCGGCTGGTACGTATCGCATCTCGGACGGTCGAGGTGGGGCGGGTGCTGGTCAGCAGCGTTTCGCTCCGCTCAACAGTTGGCCCGACAATGCCAACCTCGACAAAGCGCGCTTGTTGTTGTGGCCGATAAAAAAGAAATACGGAAATAAAATCTCCTGGGCTGACTTGATGATCCTCGCGGGCAATTGCGCGTTGGAGTCTGCGGGTTTCAAGACGTTTGGGTTTGGCGGTGGTCGCGAAGATACCTGGGAGCCACAAGAAGATGTGTACTGGGGCCCTGAGTCTGAATGGCTTGGCGACAAGCGCTACACCGGAGATCGGGAGTTGGAAAATCCACTTGGTGCGGTGCAGATGGGTTTGATTTATGTAAACCCCGAAGGCCCTAACGGCAAGCCCGATCCCGTAGCGGCTGCGCGCGACATTCGCGAAACGTTTGGCCGCATGGCGATGAACGATGAAGAAACCGTTGCCTTGATTGCCGGTGGACACACGCTTGGCAAAACACACGGTGCGGCTGATCCCGGTAAATATGTAGGCCGTGAGCCTGCGGGCGCAAGCATTGAAGAGCAAAGCCTAGGCTGGAAAAATACATTTGGCAAGGGTCATGGTGCGCATACCATCACCAGTGGATTGGAAGGTGCGTGGACAACCACACCAACAAAATGGAGCAACAACTATTTCGAAAATCTTTTCGGCTTCGAGTGGGAATTGACCAAGAGCCCTGCCGGTGCGCAGCAATGGAAACCCAAGGGCAACGCTGGTGCGGGTACCGTGCCAGATGCACACGATGTATCAAAGCGTCACGCCCCTATAATGTTAACTACGGATTTGGCATTGCGTTTTGATCCGATCTACGAGAAGATTTCGAGAAACTTTTTGAAGAACCCGGACAAGTTCAACGATGCGTTTGCACGCGCGTGGTACAAACTCACGCACCGCGACATGGGGCCGATCGCTCGCTACCTTGGGCCAGAGGTTCCCAAAGAAGTATTGATTTGGCAAGATCCACTTCCAACGGTAAAAGCAAAGCCGCTTAGCCCAAGAGATATCAGTGACTTGAAGGCAAAAATTCTTGCCACGCGCTTGACCATTGGAGAATTGGTGGCAACCGCATGGGCTTCAGCCTCTACCTTCCGCGGCTCCGATAAGCGCGGTGGCGCGAACGGTGCTCGCATTCGTCTGGCCCCACAAAAAGATTGGGCCGTGAATAACCCCGCTCAATTGGCGAAAGTGCTGAATACACTGGAGGGCATTCAAAGGAAATTCAATTCTAGTGGCAAGAAGTATGTCTCGATGGCTGACTTGATTGTACTAGGCGGTTGCGCTGCAATTGAGAAAGCTGCGAAAAAAGCGAAAGTAGATGTGAAAGTTCCGTTCACACCGGGTCGTGTGGATGCTACGCAAGAACACACAGATGTTGAATCATTTGCTGTGTTGGAACCCGCTGCTGACGCGTTCCGCAACTACATCAACAAAAAGCATAAGGCGAAAGCCGAAGACCTGTTGGTGGACAAAGCACAACTGCTTACCCTCACAGCACCGGAGATGACGGTGCTGCTCGGTGGCATGCGCGTATTGACTACTAACTTCGATAACTCGAAGCACGGTGTGTTTACCAACAAGCCAGAAATGTTGACCAACGACTTCTTCCTAAATTTGTTGGATTTGGGTACGACATGGAGGGCGACTTCCGAAGCACAAGAAGCGTTTGAAGGCCGCGATCGCAAAACAGGCAAGGTAAAATGGACAGCTACTCGTGTTGATTTGATTTTCGGATCGAACGCAGAGCTGCGCGCCATTGCCGAAGTGTATGGCAGCGAAGATTCACTCACCAAATTCGTTCACGACTTTGTAGCCGCCTGGAACAAAGTAATGAACCTCGATCGGTTTGATGTGAAGTAACTAATTAGGTGTCATGGCACCTCTTAAAAGAAAGGTGACTCGTAAATGGGTCACCTTTTTTTATAGGATGGGAAAACTTCAAAATTATATTTAGACCTTTTCTATTAGGATTGACATTGCAAGTGTCGAATTGCTTGTATGAAGATTGGATTGAATTCGGAGATTAATCAAATTGAAAGCTAGGTGTTGTTAGATTATTCTTAAGTATTTATTTTAGACTAATCGTCTCTTTATCTTACTCTAGCTAAGAAACTGGCTCACTTTTAGTGAGCTAAAATTCAGAACGAGGCTTTGTAAGACTTTTTTCAAGTGAAGAGAGCATAGTATTCATATCCACTTTAGCTTCAGCTTTTGAGTAGCCATATGATGAATAGCCTGGTTCATATTGTTTCCATGTGCCTTGAGGCTTTATCTCTGCTTTAACTTTTCCGTCTTTTACGCGTATGTCAACGATAGCATAGACCTCATCTGTTCGATAGTTGCCGGACATAGTAGAGTATGGTTCTCCCGGATAAAGCAAATATTTTCCAATTATGACGCCTGCCTCTTTGTCTTGAAATTGAATAACACTTTTAGCAGAAGTGAAGGCTGCCACTAACCACTCGTTTGCCTTCACATAAAGTTCATCTTTTGTTCCCAATGCCTCTATAACACGTGTAGCATACTCACTTTCAGTAAATGTAATAGTACTATAAGGTGTAGCGCAAGATATTACAAGTATAAAACACATACACAAGGTTCTTTGCATATCTTAATATTTTAGATAGAGGTAAATATAAATAATTATTGCTTTTTTATACATTAAAATCGAAACTCTCTTATAAACCGAACCACCTCTTTGTTTTCTATACTGAACAAAAACTACAATGAATGAGTTGCCAAATCAGCTTTAAGGAAACCGAATTATGAGTAAACCATTAATTACCGGGATTCATCACGTGACCGCGCTGGCAGATGATGCCCAAAAGAACCTTGATTTTTATGCAGGCATTTTGGGCCTTCGCATGGTAAAGAAAACCATCAACTTCGATGCGCCCGATGTGTATCACCTATACTACGGAAACGAAACGGGAGCACCCGGCACCATCATGACGTTCTTTCCATACTCCGGATTGGTTCGTGGTCGCCATGGTAAAGGACAGATGACCGTTACCTCTTTTTCCGTTCCGGCCAATAGCCTTGACTACTGGTTGAAGCGCTTGAAGAAATTCAATATCAAACACACAGAGCCGCAACAGAGATTTGACAATGAACTGTTCATCTATTTTGAAGATGCACACGGGCTGGGTTTGGAGTTAGTATTCAATAGCAATGATACACGCCCCGGATTTTCCTACGGACAAATTCCGCTTGAATATGCCGTGAAAGGATTTTACGGAGTGGAGCTTTCGGAAGAAGGGTATGAGCATACGGCTGGACTTTTGTTGGAGAGCATGGACCATAAACTGATTGCTGAAAAAGGAAATCGCTTCCGTTATTCAGCCAGCAACCGCCCGGGCGATTTTGTGGATGTTGTTTGCTCGCCCGATGCCATGCGCGGGCTAGGGGGCAGTGGCACGATTCATCACCTCGCCTTCGCTACGCCAGATGATAACACTCAATTGGAAGTGCGCGAAAAATTATTGAGCAAGGGCCTGAACGTTACACCCGTGCTCGACCGGCAATATTTCCATAGCATTTACTTCCGCGAGCCCGGTGGTATTTTATTTGAAGTCGCG
Source organism: Cyclobacteriaceae bacterium (assembly GCA_019751475.1). Lineage (GTDB taxonomy): Bacteria > Bacteroidota > Bacteroidia > Cytophagales > Cyclobacteriaceae > ELB16-189. Next base: position 3,246 of record JAIENH010000004.1, on the reverse strand, counting down.
ACCAACCCTCCCGGCTTTGCTGTGGATGAACATCCATCGATGCTGGGCGAGAGCCTGAAGCTGCCTGAGTGGTATGAGCCTTCGCGTGAGCAAATTGAAAAAGGACTGCAGGCGATTGTGTTGCATACGGATAAATTTAATGACTGAGTTTTAAAAGTAGGCAACCTTGCCTACTGCCAACTGCCTACTGCATATTTTTAAGAAATGGAACACACCAAACAACTCATTGAAGCTGGGAAGCCACTTACGCAAGCCAAGAAAGCATTAATCATGCTGCATGGCCGAGGTGGATCTGCAGAAGATATTTTGTCGCTCCGCACGCATCTGCCCGTGGATGACTTTTATGTCATAGCTCCTCAAGCAACCAACTGCACATGGTATCCTTATAGTTTTCTGACGCCTCTAGCTCAAAATGAGCCTTGGCTCAGCAGTGCATTAAGGTTGGTAAATGAAATCGTGTTGGACATTGAAAAAGCAGGTATACCTTCATCGCAGATTTATTTATTAGGCTTTTCACAAGGAGCCTGTCTCACCTTGGAGTTTGCTACTCGCCATGCACGCCAGTGGGGTGGTGTGATTGCACTCACAGGTGGACTGATTGGCGATAAGCTTTATGCGCAAAACTATACGGGAGATTTCGTGGGCACGCGCGTACTGATGACCAACAGTCAAAATGACCCGCACGTGCCGCTCGCGCGAAGTGAAGATTCAAAGAACCAACTGGAGAAAATGGGGGCGAAAGTCTCACTGGAAATTTATAAAAACCGGCCGCATACTATTTTAATGGAGGAATTGACGCAAGCCAAGTTATTGCTGTGTTTTGACTAAGGTGATATTAATGTCTGTATCTGGGGGAAAATCCCTCGCCTTTAGGCGAAGACTTTAGTTTAATAATTTTGTATGAAGCGAACACTAGATGACTCAGCGATTTTCTCCCGAATGATTTCCGAGTCTATATGCATTGCTTCAGTCGGCTTTAGCCGATACTAAACCCTTCGGCTTTTAGCCGAAGGTAGTTCAGTTCCGAATGACCAACATTGAGCCGTTTATTTAGGTAAGGAGAGAATAGAAGATTTTACTTATACTTTAAATTTTCCGATAGCATAATCCCAAAATCGCACAGTTGCCTTCAACAGTGAACACAGCATTCCAACAAAAGTGCGCCAGCGAGGTCGGTTGGCGGTGGTATAGGTTTTGCGAGTACAGCTACGAAAACCCCTGAGCTCATGATAAAGTATTCACTCCTCCTGTTTCTGCGCAACATTCGCAGACAAAAACTGTTCACGTTCATCAACCTGCTGGGCCTCACCGTGAGCATCGCCAGCACCATGCTCATCTACCTGTACGTGCAGCGCGAGTTCAGTTACGATCGTTTTCATAACGATGTCGACCGCATCTACCGGGTGAATCAAACATTCATCTGGGGCGAGAACAATACCAACCAATTTGCTTCCACCGGGCCGGGCGTAGCGTATGCCATCAAAGAAGAATTGCCGGAAGTGGAATTGCAAACCAGCATCCACACTCCCGGTAACTTCATCGTGTCGTATACAAATGCAAAAAACGAAGTCATCGCTTTTGAGGAAGACCGCATCCTCGCAGCCGACTCGAATTTTTTCCGGATGTTCAACTTCCCGCTTGTGCAAGGAGATGCTGAAACAGTTTTCGATCAGGCCAATACACTGGTGATGACGCGCTCCACCGCGGAGAAATATTTCGGTCAGGAAAACCCACTGGGAAAAATGGTGCGCCTGGCGGAAGGTAATGGTGAACCCAAAACCTTTGAGGTAACAGGCATAGTGGAAGACCTCCCCGACAACTCGTACATCGAATTTGATGTGTTGCTCTCCATGCGCAGCTATCCTATCATTGAGCGTCTCAATTGGAGCTGGGTATGGACGCAACTTGAAACCTACATTCGTCTTCACCCCACAGCACATGTAGAGGATGTTCGCACCAAAGTAGCAGCCATGCCGCGCAAGCATGCCGAGACAACTATCCAGCGCGCATTCAACATGAGTTATGATGATTACATCAAGTCGGGCAAGAAGTGGGAGTTGTTTTTGCAACCTATGACCAGCATTCATTTACCACCCGAGCAGGTGCTTAATCGGCTCAATGATTCTGGCAACATCACCGTGATTTATTCCTTCATCGGTGCCGCTATTTTCATTGTGCTGCTCTCGTGCATCAACTTTATGAATTTGTCCACCGCGCAATTCACCAAGCGATTGAAAGAAGCCAGCGTGCGGAAGATTCTGGGCATGAATCGGAAGGATTTAACGGCTACGTACTTTTTTGAAGCTGCTGCTTTCTGTTTGATTGCGTTGGTGGCTGCGCTGGCACTCACGCAATTGCTGTTGCCCAGTTTCAATTTAATTACGGAACGGAACCTGCAACTGAATTTGCTGACTGATACCCGATTGCTTCTCGGACTTGGTGCTTTGATTCTATTGATGGCGGTGATCTCCGGCAGCTATCCGGCCATATTCCTGTCCCGGTTCAACCCGGTGGAAGCCATCAAGGGGAAAATTAAAGTCGGCAAAGAAGTCAAGTCCTTTCGCAATGGACTGGTAGTGTTTCAATTCAGCGTCTCGATTGTATTGATTATTTGCACGGCCATTGTATTTCAGCAACTCAAGTTTGTATCCGACAAGGATTTGGGCTTCAACAAAGAAAACTTGTTGGTATTGAATCACATTGAAGCGGTGCAAAGTGGTGATGCTATCGCCAAAGCAGCGGGGCAAGTGCCAGGCGTGGTGAGCGCCTCCTGGTGCACGTCCGTACCCCCGCGCATTTGGAGTGGCGATACTTTTGGTGCTGAGGGAAATACGGAACTGCGCTTCCCCATGAACTTCACAGGAGCTGATGAGAATTACGTCTCTACACTCAACATCAAACTGAAGGCTGGCCGGAATTTTTCTGCTGACTATCCGAGTGATGTTGATCGCGTGATTGTGAATGAAGCTACCATCAGGAAAATCGGCTGGCCGGTGGATGAATCAGTAATCGGGAAAAAGATTTATTATGGCAACGAATCTTTTGAAATTGCAGGGGTAGTAATGGATTTCAATTATTGGTCGCTTGCCAACCCGGTTGAACCGATGGCCATTTTTCACATTAAGACTACAAAGTTGTATCCTGAGAAAAAGCAATACCTCGTGCTGCGCATGGAGGCACAAGGCAATAAAAATTGGGAGAATACGCTGGCCTCCCTTCAAACGGTTTGGAAACAACATGCTGGCA
>JAIENH010000411.1 GCA_019751475.1 Cyclobacteriaceae bacterium | reverse complement strand
ATGTCATTACGATGGGGCATGGTAGTGGCGGCTTGCTCACGCATCGCTTGCTGTAGTCGGGTGTGTTTGATTTGTTTAAGAACGACCACCTCAATCAACAGCATGACGGAGCGATTTTCAATCTTTCGGGGCTCTGTGCATTCTCAACCGATAGCTACGTCATCTCACCCATTTTCTTTCGTGGAGGCAATATTGGTGAACTCGCAGTCAATGGTTCCGTGAATGACTTGGCGATGTGTGGGGCGATTCCAAAATTTCTTTCACTCGCATTTATTTTGGAGGAAGGCTTGCGCATGGAGGAGTTCTGGGAAATCCTCGTGTCCATCAAAAATGCTAGCGAAGCGGCAGGCGTGCAAATTGTAACGGGTGATACGAAAGTTGTGGAGAAAGGGAAGGGCGACAAAATCTTCATCAACACCAGCGGTATTGGAGTTATTCATCCCCAAGCCAACATCTCGTTCAATCGTGTAAGCCCAGGCGACAAAATTATTGTCAGCGGCAACATCGCCACTCATGGCGTGGCTATTCTTTCGCAGCGCAAAGGACTGGAATTTGAGACGAGTATGGAGAGCGACACCGCTCCGCTCAACGGCATCGTAAAAAACTTGCTCGACACAATCGGTACCGATGTTCACTTTATGCGCGACCCTACGCGCGGTGGTGTGGCCACCGTGATGAACGAATTGGCCGGACAATGCAAGCTTGGCATCGACATAATTCAGAAAGCCATTCCCACCTTAGAAGAAGTGGAAGGAGCGTGTGAGATGCTGGGCCTCGACCCTTTATACGTTGCCAACGAAGGGGTCTTCGTTTGTGTAGTGAATGCCACCCGCGCTGAAGAGGCACTACAAACACTTCGCCAACATCCTTTCGGAAAAAACGCTGCTATCATTGGAGAAGTCACCGCCCAACACGCAGGCCAGGTGGTGCTGACCAGCAAAATTGGCGGACGCAGGGTGGTAAACTACCTCACAGGCGAACAACTGCCAAGAATTTGTTAACAGCAGCTTAACACGAATACTGACGCACATCACCCATCGTTACCGCGCCACTAATTCACAATCTGCCCATCGTAATGACGCGGTGGGTTTTTTGTGCGAAAGATTGGTCGTGGGTAACAATGAGCAAGGTTTGTTCGTACTGTTCGGCCAATTGCTGAAAAATCCCGAACACGGTTTCCGGATTCTTGTTATCAAAGTTACCGGTGGGCTCATCGCCCATCACAATAATTGGATCATTGATCAACGCCCGGGCGATGGCCACGCGTTGCATAACGTAGATATAAAATATGGACGATACAGCCACCAAAATCAACGTGGGGCTCACTCGCTTGATCAAAGCCACATCGAACTTTTTCATCACGTTTCTTTATCTAAAAGCTTTAATCACCGCATCGAGATTTACTTTGATTGATTTGTCGTGATGCAGGATTGCAGGGATTTCTTTCTCAATGTTCAGCAATTCGTAAACAGCCATCTGTGCAACCCGAACTGAATATTCAACCGTGAAAACCACATCTTCGGGAATTTCCACGAACTGGCTTACAAAGGCAAGGTTTTTTGAGTTTTTCGGTACTGGCAGTGGTCTGTCATCGTGCGCACGAGGCATAAACATACTCGTGATATATGGCATTCGGCAAGGAATGCAGGTTGCTTTGGAAAACATAATGTCAAAATCGAAATTAAGGTGACCGCAAAGTTCCCTCAGAATTTCTTCACCGTTGCATTCTGACATCGATTTGCCAACGAAGTTACCAACCCGGTCGGGGTGCAATGCATATCCCCAAAAAACTCGAACATCATCAGGTTGGTTCATAAAATGTGGCTGATGGGCCAAAACGACCGACATAAACCAGTTAGAATCTTTGAAGGTAACGAGCCCGCCCGTGCCCGCTTTGTTCCCCGAGAATACTTCCATCTGATCAAAGAAGGCCGTGTCCTTTAGTGTTACGGTGAATGATTCCCAATAAGATTCGGGAATACTCGAATTAAAAACGCCTGGATTGCCAAATTCAGGGCGGCCTTGAGCCAATTTTTCCCAAAGAGACCAGCCACCACTGTCAGCTTTTGTTAAATGTTTTGGAGCTGTCGTCATTGAGCCAAGACTTGATGCATCGGTCATCGAGCCATTCTGGAAAATGACCAAATCATCTTCCCCAACCGAAACGGTTTCGCTCTTATCTGATTGGCTATAACTGATTTGTGAAACCACAAACTTACCGTTTACGGTTTTAAGCTCAAGGTCAGTAACGGTACAGTTCGTCTCAAACTTTACGCCTTGTGCCTCAAGCCAAGCCGCAAGTGGCCGAACCAGCGAGTCATATTGATTGTATATTGTCCGCTTGACTCCAGCCAGGGTTTCAATACGTGAAAATTCTTTCATAAAACGATGGAGGTAGCGCTTGAATTCCACGGCACTGTGCCATGGCTGAAAGGCAAAAGTTGTTGCCCACATATACCAAAACTTATTCTTGAAAAACTCTGGTGAAAGCCAGTCGGTAATTCGGCTAGTTCCCAATTTTTCTTCACTCGACTCGGCAAGTTTAAGTAGTTCAATTCGGTCATTCATTGAAAAACCCATTGAGGTTACATTAATAATTGCACGGTTCCCGTCCACCAGCCTTGCCTTTGAATGTGCTTTCATACCTTCGTTGAACTCTACGGTTTCATCAAAGACTGTTTTGCCCGGTCTTGTGATAGATGGAATGGATTTAAATAATCCCCAGGTGCATTCATAATTATCGGTCGTTAACATACGTCCGCCACGGAGCGAGTAGCCATCGGTTCTTTTTGCACCATCAAGGCTTCCACCCAATAAAGGCAGGGCCTCGTAAATGGTGATGTTCCCGCCTGGCATTCCGCCATCACGAATCATAAATGCGGCCGCAGCCAAAGAGCCGATGCCACCACCCACACAATAGGCTTTAGTTTTGATACTGTTTTTTTTCATAATCTTATTATTTAATTAATGTTGAACTATCCGAACCATTTTGGTAAAAACTCATTCCAGATACTTTCGCACCTCCTTCAATATATTCTTATGCTTTTCATCCGGCACCGGGAAACCTACCTTCAGTTCGCAAAACTTTTCACAGAGTATATAGGAAAGCATGATGCGGGCATTCTTTTTATCATCAGCCGGGAGGATATACCAAGGGGTATGTTCGGTAGAGGTCTTTCCAATACACTGCTCATACGCCCGCTGATAGTGTTTCCAATGCTTGCGCTCCAAAAGGTCATCCATTGAAAATTTCCAATTCGATGATGCGCTGTCAACGCGCTTAAGAAGCCGTTTCCGTTGCTCTTCTTTTGAGAGATGTAGAAAAAACTTCATGACAATCACCTTGTTTGCCGTGAGGTACTTTTCATATTCGTTTATTTGGGAACAACGCTGGTTAAACCAGTCTTCTGTTTTATTTCGTATGCTATCCGGATGGACCGAAGGGACAATGAGATCTTCATAATAAGAACGGTTGAAAATTCCAATCATACCCAAGGAGGGAATTTTTTGTTGGTAGCGCCACAGGTAATCATGCTGAAGTTCTTCAACGCTGGGTTTTTTGAAACTGGATACGCTACAACCTTGCGGGTTAACCCCCGACATTACATGCCGAATCATGCTGTCTTTGCCTGCGCTGTCCATCCCCTGTAGTATGACCAGCAGGGTGTGGGTGGCCGAAGCGTAAAATTTAAGTTGTAAGTAATCGATATTCTTTTTGTACTTATTTAAGAGTTTTTTGTAATCCTCCTTATCGGTATACAGCGGTTTGCTGGCGGTGGGCATATCAGTCAAACTGAATGGATGATCTGGGTTTACTTTTAGTATGTCGATTTTTTCCCGCAGCATATTCTATTGGTTCGTCAGTATTACGAATTGCATAGGCCGCAGTTTGAGTTTGATGAAGAGCCTGGTGCCATCTGCACTTTCTTGTACTACTATTTTACCGCTATCACCAAATAGAAATTTATAGTACCGTTTCTTTTCGAGCGGCTGCTGCTTCACGGTCACATATTCTTCTCTTTCTTCCTCAGGCGATGAGTTGAAGACCACCACTATTTCCTGATCAAACAACACCCTTGAAAAAGCGAGTAGGCATTTTGCACATTCCGGCAAATGAAAATTGACACCATCCGTTGAAAGTTTGCGCATGTGCATGTGTCCAAATTTTAAAACAGAACTTTGTTTCCTTAAGGAAGCTATTTGCGAAATGCTTTGATACATTTTACCTGATTTGTTTAATGCGTTGGTCGCCTGATCTTCCAGGTTGAACATTGTTTCGCGGATACTAGAGTCGTCCTCGCCAGTGCCGTCAAAGCCCTGCTCGGTGCCATAGTAAATGCACGGTGTGCCTAACGCGCACAATAAAAATCCAACACCCGCAATAACTTGTTCTTCCGTAGCATCTTTTCCAAACCGGTGTTTGATGGATTGCCCCACCTGGTCGTGATTGTCTAAAAAGGTAACCAGAAATTCACCGAACTCTCCGCGCCCCAGCGCATTGGCGTGCAGGGATTGATAACGCTCGATCAATCGCTCCGGTGAAGACTTGCCTTTAATGACATCGGCTAAAATATGGTACAGCGGGAAGTCCAAAACAGAGTTGAGGCCATAGTAAATATTTTGACCATCTACCGAGACGGTGGTTTTAGGCCCAATGTATTTGTTGTACAAATCTTCAGAACCCACTAATTCCCCAAACAGGAAAAAGTTCTTTTTTCCCAACGAGTAGGCATATTCACGGATGTGCGAACAAAACCGGCTGATGGCCCCCTCGCCCATATGTTTCACAGCATCCAACCGAAAACCATCTACATCTACTTCTTTGATCCAATAACAATGGCATCCAATCAGGATGTCCTGAACATATCGCGCCTCGGGCGAGTCATCCATTCGGAAGGATTTTAGTTCCTGGAAATCGCCTTCGCGTGTTTCCGGATAGGCGTCAAAATTCCGTATCTGTCCCTTGCGGCCATACAACTCGGGCTCGCGCAGTTCAATGGGGATGGGGCGGTCATCTGATCGCCAGCCTGCCAATGGAAATGTTGCTCCATTAAAATAATAATAAGGTTGATCATCGGGATAAAACCAATTGTTACCAGAATGATGAAGTACTATGTCCAGAAATACGCGCATATCGAGTTTGTGGGCCGAGTCCACCAATTCTTCCAAATCTTCCTTTGTGCCAAACCTTTTATCAACGGCCAGATAATTCTGAATGGCGTATCCATGATACGACTCAGGATTATTTTCAAAAAGTGGACTAAGCCACAAGGCGGTGCATCCCAGGCCGGAGATGTAATCGAGGTTATTGATGATGCCGCGGATGGTACCTCCACAGAATTTTTTCAATTGTTGCTGATCTCCAAATCCATCACTTCGAGATTTAATAATCGGCTTTCGGATGTTGTTATCGTGAAAACGGTCTACCAACAAAAAGTAGATGAATTCCTCCCGCCACTCGCGGTGGCAATTCTTCCAATATTTTTTATTGGGCTTCGGGGCAAGGTCGATGTCATTAATGGACCAAATAGGTTTCATGGGATAGTGATTAAATAAAATTTATAGTGCACACAAACTAACTGCTGGCAGTCCGAAAAAGGATAAAAAAAATCGGTTAATAGTTATATTTAATTGGTTAAATACCAAATTCAACGATGGCGCCAACCTCAGCTACAGTGCTAAAAATTAAATTCTGTCTAAAACTTAAATCGAATACATACTAAAAGCCTTTTATCAAAACATACAAGATTCCGCTTATAAACACCATTGCAATAGCAATTCCAACTTGCATTCTTAGCCGAACGTCTCCTCTCACTAAACTTATCATAAGCTTTACCAGGTTATTACTCAACGAAGCGAGAATAACAACAAATGTGGCTGCTTCCAACCGTTGTGTTTTTTCGGCAAACTTTGACATGTTAATTGTTATAGCATCAACATCCGAAAACCCGGATATTATTCCGGAAACATATAATCCTGTAGTTCCCCAGAATTTATCAGCATAAAACACCATGAAGAGTATTCCCGTATAGATCGCTCCAAAAACAAGAGCGTTTCCCAATTCCATAGGGCTGCCTGCCGGGATGCTGGTGGTGGCAGTTTCTTTTCTCTTTCTCCACATGATAAGTGCTATAGAAGCAAGTAAAAGTGCAATCATCATTACGCCTGGGATCAGTAATTGGTTAAACAGCAAAAAGCTGAACACGTAAGAGAAGAATAAAATCCTGCCAAACATTACAGCGCAAGCCAGCAGAATGCCACAAGCATATAAATCAACAAGAAGCTTTTGCTCTTTACTTTTTGCCGAGTATACCCAGGTTACTGCTGTACTGGAAAACAACCCGCCAAGAAATGCTGTCAATAATATACCCTTTTCCGGCTTTCCAAATTTCATCAGTACGTAACCGATAAATCCAAGCGAAGAAACAATCAGTACTACCCAAGCTATTTCGCTTGGATTGATAATGCCCTCGGGCCCATAGTTTGTATCTGGGATAAAGGGTAAGACGAGGATAAACAGGATAGCGAATTTCACAAAAGCCGTCAGCTCTTCTTTGTTGACCCGAGCGAGGTAGTAATGAAATTGTTCCTTAAAAGATAAAATAGCAATAGCCATTACGGTGATAGCCATCGCTTCACGGAATAGGTGAAGGCCCGCTAAAACACCAGTAACAAAAACTAACAGCAGGATTATTTCCTGCTTGATTTCCAAAGAATTGGATTTGTCTTTGGTGAAGTAAACTAAAATACTAAAAATAAACATACCTGCTATCGAAATAGACAGCAACCAAAAATTGGTTTGTTGTGCAATTATGGTAATCACACATCCCATGGCAGCCAGGAGTGGCATGGATCGTATTCCCGTAAGGTGACGGTACTGCAATGGGGCGTCTACTTCACGCTCAAGGCCGTAGACTAAACCAATGACGATTGAAACAATAATTGCCAGCAGATTGGGAGAAAAGATATTTTGCAGGGTGTCATGCATCGATCAACGTGTTAATTTGGTATGTATTACACTTGTGGAAAGTTCAATGTCAGCTTGTTGAATGATCATTCTCTGGCTTATCGGCCATTATTCGTAAAGCATTGCAAATCAAATACCCAGTTTCAATTTTATTAGATTCGTGAGGAATTGTATCAGTCGTAATGACTTGACCGGCTCCGGCACTCATTAAATCTTGAAAGGCATTATCTGCAAAAATGCCGTGTATACCGATGCATATTGGAGGTTTCATCCCGGCCTTATTTAGATGACCGACTGTTTCAATCATGGTGCGAGCGGTAGAGATAATGTCGTCAACCAAAACCGGTGAATATTCCCGATATCTCTCTACCTGGGGAACGGTAACTTCTACTTCCCGGTCACCACGCCTTGTTTTTTCTAATACAATGAAAGGCGCACCGGCATTCTTCGCTACCACCTCAACCCACTGCTCACTTTCGCTATCAGGTCCAATCAGAACAGGCTTCTCGATAGTATTGCGAATCCATGCCGATATGAGTCCGGCAGCATGCAGTACCTTACACGGCACGGTATAGATCTCACTCATCGAATTCCTTCTATGGAGGTGAGGATCGATGGTAATTAAAGTATCAGCGAAATTGGAAATAAGCCGTGCAAAATACGCAGAGGTAATGCCCTCTCCAGATTTGAATTGCTTATCTTGACGCATATAGGCAAGGTACGGTGCGACCAAACATGTACAATCCGCCCCCAATGCTTTGGCAGTTTGGCTTAAGAAGTAAAGTGGCAATAATTTGGTATCCGGATCATTTAGGGTACACACCATGATCACTCTTTTTCCTTTTACTTCAGAATGGATCCGTATGTAAGTTTCCCCGTCCGGGAATTGGCGAATAGTCAACTCGCCTTTCTCGGCTTTTAGCAGGGTTGAGAGTTTCGATCCTAAGTCTTCATTTCCCGGAAGGGCAAATACAATCGTATCCATCTGCTTAGACATTATTTATGCTATTTGAACAATCGCTTCATCATTTAATTTCAAATACTCCTTTGCGTACTCCAACTCACCTTTTGATTGCGCGAAGAGCGTGAAGAGTAAATCGCCTTTGCTGATCTTTTTATAGAGAGGAGAACCAAACAAAATTCCTGACCCTGTTGCATGAGGTGCTCCACACAGTTTGGCCAACTTGGCAAGCTTGCGGTTATCAATATTGGCAACCACTCCATCCTTGTTACTGATTACTTCATACCGGAATTGACCAACTGTGGGTTCTGTAAACCGCCCTTGGGCCTGGCAAATTGCCTGAAATTTTTTCCAGGCTTCTCCTTTTTCAAGAATTGAAAAGGCCATTTGATAACCACCATTAGAGGAAGTTTTCCCTGTCATTTCCAATAATCGGCCTGCGAGTTTAAGTGAGCGATCGCGCAGATCGATAGGGGCTTCTTTGTTTCCTTTTAGCACTGCGATTATATCCAATGCTTCAAGAGCAGGACCGATGCCACGTCCTACTGGTTGTTGTCCATCTGTAAAAACAACATCCAGGGTCATGTTTATTGCAGCTGCCACACTCATCATCAAATCCTTAACGTGGACAGCCTCTTCCATCGTTCGCACTTTTGCTGACTTACCAACAGGTATATCAATAACAACATGTGTTGAACCTGCGGCAGCTTTTTTCGAAAGCACAGAAGCAATCAATTGAGCGGGGCTATCCAGATCAAGGGATCGTTCAATTGAAATCAGGATATCATCTGCCGGGCTGAGTTTAACAGCCCCACCCCAAGCCATACAACCTCCTTCCTGCTCTACAACCTTGCGCATTGCGATCAAGTCAAGGTTCACGTTCGTGAATGTCTCCACCGTGTCGGCTGTTCCTGCAGGAGATGTAATTGCCCGCGAAGATGTTTTAGGTATGGTAAGACCGGCTGCAGCAATTATGCTCACAACAATTGGCGTGGTTCGATTTCCTGGAAGGCCTCCTACGCAATGTTTGTCTACTACAATTCCGGGCCAGGAAAGCTTCTGACCGGAATGGATCATTGCTTTTGTCAGCGAAATTATTTCTTCAGTCTTGAGTCGGTCATTGGAGCAGGCAGCGATGAATGTTGCCAACTCAATGTTGGAGTATTTGCCGTCTGTAATGTCACGGATAATATCGTGATACGCTTCCGGTTCAAGAGATTGGCCATACAATTTGGCCCTGACGCTACGCAGGGATTCTACAGGCGGAAGATGGCTGACGCCAATGAAGTCGCCTTCTTTCACATTCAACCTTTCCATTGCTTCCATCGACAACGCAGCTTCTCCGTGTTCCAGCAGGTTGCTATTATGAATTACATTTAATGTGGCTATGATTTCCTTTCCGCTACAACTTACAATTACCCTCGTAAGCGCTGTGAACCCCTCCGCAATACAGACATGACAATCGTGACGCATGTAAATAATGTTCTCACGATACGTATCGATGCCAATTGATTTTATTTTTAGGCAATCAGAATGATTATGTTCCATGTTCCTTAGCATTTTTCATTAGTATCCTTTTGCCATCCTCTAGCATGTGCTTTAAGCACCATCTGCAATACCAGCTGGCAAATAAGAATGAAAGGATTTTGTAAAATACACCTTCGGGTTTCTTGTAGCTGATGGAGAGTTTGGCTCTTGTTCCATTCGGAATTTTTGTAAGCAATAAATGCATCTGATACCATGAATAGATGATCAGCTTAGGATCTCCAATTGTTTCCCAAGTATTCTCTTCTACAAGTACCCACTTGATAACTTCAACTGTAATGATTTCTCAGTTTCATAAATCAATAACCTGATTCAAATGAGGAATGGCGGACTCCCAGTTGTACACCTGCCGAATCTTTTCTTGCAGCGCCCGGGCTGATGCTGGCTCTCCGTGGGTAATAAGAATATATTTCGGAGGCTTTGAAAGGCTACTCATCCAATGGAAAAGTTCTTCCTGGTCGGCATGAGCCGACAAGCCCTCCACATTTATGATGGATGCTCTTACCTTAAAAAACTTTCCTCTTAGTTTTATTTCATGTGCGCCATCCAACAGTTGACGACCGCGTGTTCCTTCGGCCTGATAGCCAACCAGAAGAATTGTTGCTGCTTTGTCATTCAAATAATGCTCAAAATAAGTAAGGATTCGTCCACCGGTTGCCATTCCGCTTCCGGCAATAATGATTTTCGGATGACGATCCGCGACAAGTTGCATCGTCTCTTCCATTGTTTTTACACGGATAACGTCATGGCACATTTCCGTGCACTCTTCCTTCGACAACCTGTGCCATTCCGAATGGCGGTGAAAAATTTCCAAAACGTTTCGCCCCATTGGACTATCCATATAAACAGGTACTTCAGGAATAGCCTTACTTTTTTTCAGTTTCCATAAGAGGAACATTAGTAATTGTGTACGCTCAACGGCAAAGCTCGGAACCAGTATCGTTCCATCTTTGGAACAAGACTCAACAATTGCCTTAGCAAGTTGTACTTCCGCGTCAGGAGGGTGTACCCGATTTCCATAGGTTGATTCCATAACAAGGACATCGGTTTCCCGGGGTAATTCAGGTGGATAAAGTAAAGGATCTTTCATTCTTCCAATGTCACCGGAGAATGTGATTCGTTTTCCATTAACCTCTAATTCGATGTACGTTGCTCCAACAATATGACCATTGTAACAAAACCGAACCTGAATATTGTCCGTCAATCTTATCCATTCTTTAATGGGTTGTGAGGCAAAAAGAGGAATTGTTTTTTTCACATCGTCAAGGTCATAAAGTGGAAGGGCTTCTTTATGTTTACTATAACCAAAACGATTGGCATGTTCTGCCTCTTCTTCCTGTATCTTTGCGCTGTCCTCTAAAATAATCCGGGCAATCTCGAGCGTTGGTGAGGTGCCCCATATCCGCCCTGCATAACCTTCTTTGACAAGGCGTGGTAAATAGCCAACATGATCCAGATGGCCGTGGGTAATCAATACCAGATCAATTGACAATGGATCAACCGGAAACTTCTCCCAATTCAAAACACGCAATTGCTTGAGCCCCTGAAATAAGCCGCAATCAATAAGTATGGTTGTGTTGTTTGCCTGTAGCAAATATTTTGATCCGGTTACCGTTCCGGCAGCACCTAAGAAAATCAACTTTATACCGGTATTCATTGTCTTACCAGGTTGAGGCTTTTTGCAACCTGGATAACGACCAACGACAGCAGACTCATACCTGCGGAGATCATCCAGTCTTCCTTCGACATCGGGAAAATGTCCAATGCCTTTCTTACTATTTCTACCTGGTAAGAAATGAAAGGTAAAGCAAGACATGCAACAACTGCATACCAGACATATCGGTTCTTCATGACTTCACTGGTAAAGAATCTGGATCCAGCGGCATTCATGTTGAAAACATGCAGGATTTGCGAGAAGATGAGTGTAAAGAACAGGATGTTATTGCAGAGTTCAGTGTTCCAGGTTTCAGTCTTGTGAACAGTATAGTGGCTAATGAACACAGCACCTAAGGTTGTTAAGGTGATGATAACGGAATAGACAATAATCGCTGTCCATCGTTTGGTATCGATAATGGGTTCATCCGTATTGCGGGGAGGCTGTTTCATAATAGAAGCGCCACCGGCCGTTACACCCAGTGCGAGTGCAGGGAGAACATCGGTGATGATGTTGATGTACAAAATCTGCAATGGGAAAAGCTGGAAGTGCAAGTTCAACACGGAAGCCACCGCGATCACAAACAATTCACTCATGTTACAGGAGAGCAAGAAGATGACGAACTTCCGGATGTTGTCGAAGATGATACGACCCTGGCGAATGGCTAACACAATGGATGAAAAGGAATCGTCTTTCAGAACCATGTCGGCTACTTCCTGGGCAACTTGCGTACCGCGTAAGCCCATCGCAATACCTATGTCAGACTTTTTAAGGGCGGGCGCATCATTCACTCCGTCACCGGTCATTCCTACAATGTGTTTTCTGTCCTGCAACACATTAACCAGATCAAGTTTTTGTTTGGGGCTTACACGTG
>JAIENH010000118.1 GCA_019751475.1 Cyclobacteriaceae bacterium | reverse complement strand
CCGTGATGCCATTGGCCGATAAAACGTTGGCAGTAACCTCTGCAAAATATTTACTGTTATTACGGCTGTCGTAGGCAATGGCCACTTGCACAGACTGACCTGGAAATGATTTCTTAAGGTAGTTAGCCAAGCCTTGTGTGGCGGCACCAATGGTATATTGATTGATGCAATTCGATCCTACACCCATTATTCCCCGCAGTCCACCGGTACCGAACTCCAGATTCTTATAAAAGCTGTCGATCAACGGCTTTGTCTCCTTGCTTGACAACAGCAATCGTATTTTTTCTTTCGATTCGTTATCAATGTTACTATTCAGCCATTGATTGGCATTGTCTGTAGATAATTCTAATAGATTGGCCATGTGAAATGTAGAGGTGAGAAACTATTTTACGTTTAAGCCGTAAATTTAACCGTTAACAATTAACCAAACGTAAAATCTATGAAACTAAAAATGTCTATGGTCGCCTTGCTGGTGGCCGTCACTACACTGTCAACTTTAGCTCAGGAGTACAAAGTAATCACCACGGTGGAGTCAATTGTGCCAGGCGGTATTGGTCGTTCGCGGATGACGGAGCCTAAGGAAACTACGGATTACAAGAATCTGACCACCTCCAGAATTAAAGGAACGAAAAGCGACCAAGGTGATATCAAGCGCGATGATGTCAAGATTGATGCCTTTGATGAAACCAAACTACTGAACTTTTACAGCCTTACCGGTATCAATTTTCAGAATATAGCTTCAAATGATGCCGTGATCACATCCAAGATCAATGAGATGGCCAAGGAGGGTTGGCAACTGGTATTTGTCACCAGTGGTGTTGAGAGCGATGCCGGAAAAAGTGACGGTGACGGGATTTTTATTACCCGCTTCATATTTAAGAAATAGACTTAGTGGAAACGATTTGAGCATGGTCGTAAAGACTTTGCTCAAATCGTTTGTTAAAGATTTCCCCTCAACTCTTGCTCCCGCTCAATGGATTCAAACAGTGCCTTAAAATTTCCCTTGCCAAATGATTTGGCGCCATTGCGTTCAATGATTTCAAAGAAGAGGGTAGGACGGTCTTGCACGGGTTTTGAAAATATTTGCAGCAGGTAACCTTCCTCATCTCGGTCAATGAGAATATTTTGCTTTTTCAATTCTTTTAAATCTTCATTGATCGTGCCGACTCGTTCGCTGATGTCATCGTAGTACGTTTCAGGCACATAAAGAAACTCCACGCCTCGTCTGCGCAATTCGGATACTGTATGCACGATGTCATCGGTGGCAATAGCGATGTGTTGTACACCGGGGCCTTTGTAGAAATCAAGATATTCTTCAATCTGTGATTTCTTCTTTCCATCGGCCGGCTCGTTGATGGGAAACTTAATGTATCCGTTGCCGTTAGACACCACCTTCGACATCAACGCACTATACTCCGTGGAGATGTCTTTATCATCAAACGTAACGAGCAGGCTAAAACCCATTACCTTTTCATAGAAGTCAACCCACTGGTTCATTTTGCCCAACTCCACGTTGCCCACGCAGTGGTCAATGTGACGCAGACCAATGCTGGTAGTCTGGATTTTGTTTTTTACTGGCTTGAAGCCGGGTAAGAATGCGCCCTTGTAGTTTCTTCGCTCCACAAACGTATGGATAGTCTCTCCGTATGTGTGGATGGCAGATAGCACTACTTCTCCGTGTTCATCGCGAACAGTATGAGGTGCAAATACAGGTTGTGCACCACGCACTATTGTTTCGTTGAACGATCGCGTGGCATCATCTACCCACAAGGCGAGTACTTTTACTCCATCACCGTGCTTTTTTACATGTTCTGCAATTTCACTCGTAGGTTGAAGCGATGTAGTAAGTACAAACCTGATTTTATTTTGCTGCAAAACATACGATGCCCGATCACGCTGGCCTGTTTCAGGTCCTGAGTATGCTACCAATTCAAAGCCGAAGCAATGTTGGTAATACAAAGACGCCTGCTTGGCATTGCCCACATAAAACTCTATGTGATCGGTGCCATTGATGGGTAGAAAATCAGTTTTCATGGTGCTGTGATTGAACGTCAAATTTAACTATTCAGCAGGTTTGTTTTAATATCTCCGGTCATTTCTCTAATCTTGGCAAAATTTTGAAAGAAATGGACGTTAACGCCTTGGATAAAGCGCTGGTAGAGATTGTTAAAAACCGGCTTGAGCTTGCTAAAATCGACTACAACAACCCTAAGTACGATGACCTGGAAGAGAAGCTTCACGACCTGGAAGATTCTTTTCAGGACTCCTATGGTGATTTTCTGGAAGAAGCGTTGCAGGCCGTTCATGATGAGTTTTGTCCCGATAGTGACATCTTGTATCCGATAGCCTATATCGGCAAAAAGTATTCTGTCAATGACAAGAATGAATTTTCCGTAGCTTCATCCGAGGGCGTTTTTGTTGAGATGGATGATTATCCCGGTAAGGACACTAAGCTGGTGATCATACCTAACCCTGTACGAATTGTTTTAAATATTGGTGCAGAGAAGCAGCAAGTGGTGTGGAAAGCAAACTAGTCTGGTTTGTAGAATCATTTTAAATTCATTCTTTCATTTATAGTTGCTAAAAAGTTCATACCTTTTCTTGAACTTTTTAGGGCGTGGGGCGGATAATTCTCTTAATAATTTTCCTGTTTCTTTCTGGTGTTGCCGTTTTTGGTCAACGTGGAAGTATTACCGGTCGTATACTGGACGCAAGCACGCTGGAGCCATTACCATTTTCTAACATTTTTGTAGATCAAACTACCATGGGTGTAGCAGCCGATGACAAAGGAGTTTATCGAATGCAAAATATTCCGCCCGGATCATACGACTTCGTCTTCTCATACGTAGGTTATCAGCTTTATAAAACGAGGCAGGTAATTAAATCAGGTGAACAATTAACGCTGGACATAAAACTTTTGCCCGATGAAAAACAACTGGCAGAAGTAAGCGTAACTACCAAGCGTGATAAAATTTGGGAAGGTCAGCGTAAAGAGTTTGAAAAGGCTTTCTTTGGCCAGAATAAATTTTCCAAATCATGCAAAATCATTAACCCGTGGGTTCTTGAATTCAAAACTGACAAAAATTTATTGAGTGCTACTTCTATTCAACCTCTTGAAATTGAAAACTGGGCTTTAGGATATCGAATTCTTTATTACTTAAGAGAGTTTGTTGTCAATCAATCCGTTTATAAGATAGCTGGTCAAGTCCGGTTTGAAGAAATCAACTCTACCAGTACGGAGTTTAGGGAGTCATGGATAAAAGAACGGCAAAATGCCTATCGAGGCTCCTACAGACATTTTTTTAAGTCAGTTATTGATTCGAGATTGGATGATGAAGGCTTTCTGCTTTATGTTGATAAGCAGACGGATCTCTCCAAGACGGTAAGGAATTCAAATTTTGGTGCTCAGTTAGGCAAGACCATTGATAGAATTGATTCCAAGTCGATAAAAGTTAATCAAATAAGCGAAGGCAGGTACAGCATCCAGATGCCTGCAAAACTTGAGGTTCACTATTCAAAGGAAAGAACACCTCAGCGAATATATGATGATGTTTATTTTCCTGTTTCGTGGCTGACTGTGCAGGGTGGCACGATTGAAGTTGATGCAAATGGTGTTTTGCCTACCCCTGCTCGCTTGATCGTAACTGGGCAAATGAATGAAGGTCGCGTAGGGGCCTTGCTTCCCAATAATTATAAACCCATTAAAAATGTTGCTCTGGCAAATTCACCCGAGTCGCGTTTAGCCTTCTTTGAGGAAAAAGTGTACGTACATACTGACAAGCCTTATTACTATCCTGGCGAGAAGATTTGGTGGAAGGCGTATATGAACTATCGGCACAACGAGTTTATGGATTCATTGAGCAAAGTATTATACGTTGAGTTAATTGATACTTTAGGTATCACGCACCACTCCCAAGTTAGTTTTATTGATAACGGTTTTTCTTTCGGTGCTCTTACGCTACCCGAAACAGACGGTGCAAGGGTTTACTTGTTAAGGGCCTATACCAATTGGATGAGGAACTTTGGTGATAACGCTGTTTTTATCAAGCCTATACAAGTACTGGATATTTATGAGGTTCCTGATGTAAAGCAGGATAAGAATGATGTAATGCCTTCTTCGGAACTTATCACAACAATTAGTAAATCAACTGTCAAACCACGCGAGAAAATTGAATTGAACATAAGTCTGATAGATTCTGATGGACATCCGATGGGAGGTGAACTGTCAGTTTCAGTTACTGATATGACTCAAGTTTATACGGTTCCGGAACCAAAAACCATTTTAAACTCTTTTGAAATGGCACCTTTAGTAACACGCCCTTTCAAACCTACGACTACGTTTCCAGTTGAACCAGGTATTACTATAAGTGGTATATATAGGAATGCAAAGGGCAAGCCTGAGAAAGCAGACTTACTGGCGGTTCAAGGAAAACTAAAAAGCTTCCTCCCTTTTTCTTCCGATGAAAGTGGAAAATTTTTACTGGGCCATTTTCAATTTTATGATTCTCTTGAGATAGCCTTTCAAACAGCAAATGATAAGAAAACTAAAGGAACGATTCAGCTGGATAAGCGTGATCACCCTGCCATAACAAAGAGTGCACCTTTATCTCTATTCGCGACTAAACGAAAGCCTGAGCCTCAACGGCAAAAATTGTATTACGAACCTTCGGAGGAATCAACTTTATTGAATGACTTGATTGTGAAGGGTAGTAAGATAAAAGCAGAAGAAGTGGTAGCGGGTACATCGCTGATATCATCGGCTGATTTTTCAATCTCGGAGGAATCCATTTTGCGTTACAACGCAACTTCAGCTGTGGATGTCCTCATTGGACGCGTGCCTGGTCTGACTAGGGTATTTGATGGTCAGAACTATTTTCTTGTTTTTGCTTCTTCAGCTTCATTCGGATCGCCTGCCACACAGGAGCCGTTGCTAGTTATTGATGGTATTCAAATACGGGGTTCTACTTATAGTCAAATTAGTCAACTTAGTCCTTATTTCATTTCGAAGATTGAAGTAACTAAGTACGGAGGTGCTGCGATGTACGGAGTTTTTGGCGCAAATGGAGTGATCTCCATTACTACCAAACACTCTTCTTTTGTAAGTGCTGACCCTACCAAGGCGAAAGAATTTGACAAATCCCGTTTCCAAATGATAACCGTAAAGGGATATTCAACACCCCTCAAATTCGATTCTCCTGATTATGGTACACCCAACGAGAGTCATGCGTTTCCCGATTATCGTTCTACTATTTATTGGGCGCCCAGTGTCAAGCTTGATCATGCAAGTGGCAAATCAACGCTTTCATTTTACTCGGCTGATTTGGAAACCACTTATCGTATTGTAGTTGAAGGGGTAACAGAAGACCGCAAGCCTGTCCGATCAGTCTTGTATGTTGAAATAAAGGAATAGCTAACGAAAACCCAACTTCTCTCTCACTCTGCTGAGCACCCGATTGGCAATCACACGGGCCCGTTCTTCACCTTGTTGTAGCTTCTTCTCTAGTTCATCGGGATGGGCTACCAGGTATTGATACGTCTCGCGCTCTTTTTTGTATTTGTCCATTAGCACCGCTAACAATTCTTGCTTGGCATGTCCATAGCCAAAATTTCCCGCCAGGTATTTCTTCCGTAGGTCTTCTGTTTGATGAGTGTCTGCCACTAATTTGTAAATAGCAAATACGTGGTCCGTATCGGGGTTCTTCGGTGATTCTAACGGAGTGCTGTCGGTAACAATCGACATTACCTGCTTCTTCAATTCTTTTTCAGGCAAGAAAATGTCGATAATATTTCCATACGACTTGCTCATCTTCTGGCCATCCGTGCCCGGAATAGTCATCACTGTCTCTTCAATCTGTGCTTCGGGTACAACAAAGGTCTCGCCAAACTGATTATTAAAAGTTGACGCGATATCACGTGTCATTTCTAGATGTTGCTTCTGATCTTTGCCCACCGGCACAATGTTGGCATCGTACAATAGAATATCAGAGGCCATCAATACGGGGTAGATGAATAAGCCGGCATTCACATCCGAAAGGCGATCGGACTTGTCCTTAAATGAATGTGCATTGGCCAGCATGGGGAAAGGTGTGAAGCAGTTGAGATACCAGGTCAGCTCGCACACTTCTGGTATTCTGCTTTGGCGATACAACAAGTTTTTCTCCGTGTCAAACCCAAAGGCAATCCACGCGGCCGCTACGGCCAGTGTATTTTTCTTTCTTACTTCTGCTTCTTTGATAGTGGTAAGCGAATGGAGATCGGCAATAAAAAACAGGGAGTCATTTCCTGCTTTTTGCGAAAGCTGCACACCGGGGCCAATGGCGCCTAATAAATTGCCGAGGTGAGGTTTGCCGCTGCTTTGTATGCCAGTAAGTATTCTTGCCATCGTGGCTGCAAAGAAAACATGGATAATACAATTCCGCTATTTTTGTCGTTAAATAGTTTGTATGAGGCGACTTTGGATACTTAGTTTTTTTCTTATTCCGTTCGGTGCCGCAGCGCAGCAGGCCGAGGCACTGATCTTTCGGGAGAAGGTATATGATTTCGGAGAGATTGATGAGCAAGCAGGCAATGCCGATCACGAATTTATATTCACCAACAATAGCGGCCGACCTGTCAAAATTATTTCTGTACAGACCTCTTGCGGATGCACAACACCTGGCTGGTCAATGGATGTTATTCAGCATGGCAAGACGGGCTTTGTTAAGGCCAGTTTTGACCCCAGAGGTAGACCTGGCTACTTCAATAAATCCCTGACTATCACTACTGACCTGGAGAGCAATCCAACGGTGCTGGAGATTAAAGGTAGTATTAAACATAAAATGGCGGATGAATCAGAAGGATCAATGGTAGCGCAAGGTCATCTGCAATTCAAATCGCGCTCGATCAATTTTGGTAAGGTGTACATGAATAAACCACCTGTACAAAAAATATTTACAATTTGGAATTCAGGTACGGTGCCGATAGTCATCAGTCGTATTGACAAACCAAGTTACCTGAGCGTAGAAGCTCCAGCCACAATTGCAGTTGGCGAGAAAGCTGAGTTGAAAATCAGGTATGACGGAAAGGCAAAAAATCAGTTTGGTTTTGCCTCCGATAATATTCAATTGATCACCGATGACTCGGAGCAGCCGGTCAAGTCTGTTTCCGTATTTGCTACTCTTGAGGAATACTATGCATTGCCTTCAGGGGAGGAAGCTGCCAAAGCCCCCGTGCTATTATTAAAAGAACCGAGTATCGACCTTGGCCGCTTTCGCGAAAGCGCTTTGCTGGAGCGTGATGTGACGTTGGCAAACACCGGAAAAAAAGATTTGCTTATAAAAGCCCTTCAAGGCAATTGTGCCTGCATTAAGGCAGAAGCAGTCAACAAGACCGTGCGACCCGGTGACTCAACCACCGTCCGGATTTCTTTCAAGCCACAAAGTCGTGGAGGTACTCAGCAAAAAGCAGTTACCGTTTACACGAATGATCCGCGCAACCCGGTGCAGCGAATCAATGTACAAGCATTTATTGACGAGTAGTTGGATCAGGAAAGCAAGCTGTCAGCAATTTTTTCTGCCGCATCACCCTGGCCGTAAAGGGATTGAGCGGTGATTTGCGTTACTTTATTTTCATGAAAGGCACTCATGATTTTTTCTGTGTCGGCCCCCACAATCTTGTTGGCTTGCGCTTCAACTAACTCCACCCATTCGGTCTGGTCGCGGAGTGTGAGGCAATACTTGTTGAAAAAGTAGGCTTCTTTTTGAAGTCCCCCACTATCCGTCATCACCAATCTGCAGTTGTCAATCAAGCTTAGCATATCAAAATAGCCAACGGGTGGAATGGTCTTCACGGCAAGTGAAATATCCAGCGACTGAATGAAGTTCTTGGTGCGTGGATGTAGCGGAAGGACCACGGGCATTTCGCGGTTGATTTCGTTTAGGGCGTTGAGGATGCTTCGCAACCGGTTCGGGTCGTTCGTATTTTCTGCGCGATGCAAGGTGGCCAGTACAAATTGATTTTTACTTACACCCAGTTGACTAAGCAATGCCGTTCCTGTCGCTTTCTTTCGGTAAAACATAACAGCGTCCAGCATCACGTCTCCGGGTTGTTCTATGCGGCATCCAAACTGATGAAAGCCTTCGCGCTGCAGGTTGTCAACGGCTGTTTGTGTAGGGCAAAAGAGGATCCGACTGACGCGGTCGGTGAGAATGCGGTTAATTTCTTCTGGCATTTTCATGTCAAAGCTCCGAAGCCCGGCCTCTACATGCGCCACAGGTACGTGAATCTTTGACGCGGCCAATGCTCCGGCCAATGTGGAGTTTGTATCACCATACACGAGTGTCCAGTCTGGCTTTTCTTTCAGCAGCACCTCTTCAATTCGCTCCATCATCCGTCCTGTCATGGCGCCATGGCTGAGGCTATTAATCTCCAGGAAGTAGTCTGGCTTCGGTATCTCCATTTCACGGAAGAATACATCCGACATATTTTCATCAAAGTGCTGACCGGTGTGTACAATTACTTCGGTTATTTTCTTCTTCGCGAAAGCGCGCGACACGGTGGCTGCTTTGATAAACTGCGGGCGTGCACCCAGAACGGTTATAATTTTCATGGGATAGATATTTTTAGCAGCACTTGGATTGTAAACTGATGTTAGGGCTTAGTGATTTCTTAGTGTCTTCGTGGCAAAGTGAAGTATAGCAAATTTAGGCCACAATGGCACCAAGGCACAAAGTTTCACAAAGAATGATTTATTGAAATCGTATTTCATGCCTAACAACAGTTGTTGATATAATTACTGATGTGGAGTTACGCAAAACCAAATTACCGAGTCAAATTGAGTCCGATAATTATCGGACTGTCGAAATTGGTTTATCGAAGCTAAAAGGGACTTCGACAAGCTCAGTCGGACACTGCGAAGAATAGTTTTGCGTAACATCAATTACTGATTTATTTTTTACTTTTCTTGTATCGGGTGGGGGCAGGGCCTTCGCCCAAGCGGGCATTAAAGATCCAACCGATGGCCGCACCAAAGCGAAATCCAAAACCGTTTACTACCACAGGGCTGCCCGTGCTATTGAGCAGAAAGATATCTTTTCGATCGTTGAAAAATAGTTTGCCTGGGATTTGATATTCATAACCACCCTCGATGGACGCAATTAGTCGTTGAAATGTTTTTCGCAACGAGATGTAAGGTTGAATACCAATATTTAGAGACCCGAAACCTGTCTTCTCCTCAGCGGCTACTCCGAATACTTCAATTCGCTCAATGTAATCAACCGCGTTGAAATTGGCTGTGATGCGCACATTGCCCGAAAGCGTGACGCTGCCCCACTTCGCAAACTCTTCTCCTACGTGAAGCCCGATAGAAGAATAGCTCACAAGATTGTCGAGTCGGTAGGTGCCGCTGTAGTCTCCATGATAGAGACGGCTGCCGGTCGAGCCGTGCACAGCATAAAGTCCGTAAGTTGATTTTTTATTGGTATAATTCACCTGAAGTATGTAATAAAAGTAGTTGGGATAATCGTGCAACGTCTGTACCTCAATTCCTGGAAGTTTTTGCTCTACTATTTGTTTACTGAATAAGCGCAAACTATTCATGCTGTAGCTTCCATATCCAGCGCCAAGCGAACCAGAAAAATATTGTGCCAACGATATCATTGGAAACAAAAGTGCGGCCAATATCGCTACGCGCAACTTCAATTTAAATAGATAACAGGATTTCCCGTGGCCTCTGAATCCTTCGCAGTGATGGTGACGCGGTAGTCCACTTTTGTGCCGGATATATATAAATCATCCACGAAAGAAGTCTTACCAATTTCAGCGAAGCTTATGAAATAGCAATTGGTAAACGAAGTGGAGGAAGGTGTGGCGTAGCATCGTTTGTAGATAGTATAGTTTTGAAAATTTGTACCGATGTATTTGGGCCACTTTACCTTTGGTCGGCCATTCACCGTTGTAATGCCAGTGATCTGTATGGGTTGCAGCGGGCCCGTATCCGCGTAGATCGTATAATTTCTTACGGTGTAAAACGACTCAACGCCAAGCACACTGCTGAGACTTTTGGTTGTTTTTGTAAAGACTGACAAAAGTTGCAGCGGATAAAACCCAGGACCTAAAGTACCAGCGGAAACAGTAAAATCTGCCGAGCGCGATGCAGACTTCAGTAACGTATCCTTTCGGAAGATGACAGCTGTATTACTTGATCGGATATCCGAGCCATCGAGAATAAACGTGAACAACTTTACTTGATCGATAGCAATAGTGTCGGAAGCAATACTCAACCGCACCTTCACGTCACGCACGTCCGGTTGTTTTACTTCGGTGAAGGACGATCCTCCTGGTCGGAAGTCACAGCTCCAGGTAGCAAGCGCTGGTAGAAAGAACAGAAGTTTTACGTTCATATTTTTTCAAAGCGCTATGACTACTGTGATGATTAGCTAAAGGCTGGTATGCCCGTTATCTCATTGCCTAAGATGAGTAAATGGATGTCATGTGTACCCTCATAGGTCACTACCGATTCCAGGTTCATCATATGGCGCATGATGGAGTATTCTCCTGTGATGCCCATGCCACCGTGTATCTGCCTTGCTTCGCGTGCTACCTCCAATGCCAATGCCACGTTGTTTCGTTTTGCCAGTGAAATTTGTGGTGTGGTGCCTTTGCCTTCGTTCATGAGCGTGCCCAATCGCCAGTTGAGGAGTTGTGCTTTGGTTATTTCGGTCAGCATTTCCGAAAGTTTCTTTTGCACCAGTTGAAAAGAAGCAATTGGCTTACCGAACTGGATACGCTCGGCTGCATAGCGTCTTGCCGACTCATAGCAGTCCATGGCCGCGCCCAATGCTCCCCAGGCAATGCCATAGCGGGCCGAGTCAAGGCACATAAGCGGAGCACCCAGTCCGCTTTTGCCTGGTAACAAATTTTCTTTCGGCACCTTCACATTGTCAAATACCAACTCGCCCGTAGCACTTGCACGTAGCGACCATTTGCCGTGCGTCTCCGGTGTAGAGAATCCGGGCATGCCGCGTTCTACAACAAGTCCGTGAATTCTTCCTGCTTCGTTTTTGGCCCACACCACAGCAACATCTGCTTTTGGTGAATTGGAGATCCACATCTTGGCGCCATTCAACAAATAATGATCGCCCATGTCTTTGAAGTTGGTTACCATGCCGCCAGGGTTGGAGCCGTGATCTGGTTCTGTTAATCCAAAGCAGCCCAGCCACTCGCCTGAGGCAAGCTTGGGTAAATATTTTTTGCGTTGCGCTTCGCTTCCAAATTTGTAGATCGGGTACATGACAAGGGATCCCTGCACGGAAGCCGTTGATCGCATGCCCGAGTCACCGCGCTCAATCTCTTGCATAATAATGCCGTAAGAGATGTAGTCCAGGCCGCCACCGCCATACTCTTGTGGTATGGTAGGCCCAAACGCACCAATGTCGCCAAACTTCTTCACGATTTCGTAGGGAAAGTGTGCACGCTGAGCCCAGTCTTCGATATAGGGGCTGATTTCCTTTTTTACAAAATCGCGAATGCTGGTGCGAATCAGCTTATGCTCTTCGGTAAGCAAACTGTCCACCTGGTAGAAGTCCGGGTGATCATACACGTCTTGCTTCAGTGATTTTTTTGCTTTTGCTTCCGATGCGGTAAGGGTTGCCATACAATTTATTAATTTGCTTCAAATTTAACGGATTAGAATGGATTCTCCGATCGACCCTGGGTTGCATGACCAGGTGGTGAAACTTCAGCAAAAATATGCTGTCATGGGGCAAGACCTGTCTTCTTACCTGGATGGTCTGCTCTACTCGGATTACCTGACGTATTGGGACTACATTCACTTGGATACGTTGTTGAGTCTGCAAAATCCGAAGACACAGTTTCCGGATGAAAAGATATTCATCACGTATCACCAGATTACGGAATTGTATTTCAACCTCGTGCTGTGGGAGATTGACCAACTGGTGGATAAGCAAATGATGACAGAAGAATTTTTCCTGGCTCGGCTCAATCGCATC
>JAIENH010000319.1 GCA_019751475.1 Cyclobacteriaceae bacterium | reverse complement strand
GATACTGGCTAATTACAGATGAAAATGGATACCAATACTACTTTGGAGAATCAAGTGCCAGTAGGGAAGAATCAGTAGATGTTAGCGTAAGCGCGACATCCACCGACACGTATGTTTCAACCTGGTATCTAAGTAGAATCATGACACCGCAAGGCGTTCAGGTGGCGACCTTTACCTACACGGCTGGTGTAGATATATCCTACCCCATTTATTCCCAGCGAAAGACTGATAAGAAAGCGGGTTCCTGTCCCAGTGATGCAAGCCCAATAAACATTACTACCACCATCAAAACGATTGCTCCTAAGTATCTTACGTTGATCGAAACTTCTATAGGTTCGGCATCATTTGGTTTAGCTAATAGAGAAGATTTAGCCGGTTCTAAATCAGTTACTGACATTACTATTAAAGAAGGCAGTAATGTAATCAAAAGATACTACCTGATCTTTTCATATTTCTTCGATGCGGGTGATCCGTTCCAGATTGCAAAGTATGCCCTAAGGCTGGATAAGGTCAAAGAAGATTTCATCATTAGTTCAAAATCCTACAGAGAATTTTCTTACGAAGGAACTCAATTAGGACCAAGATTTTCTAGCTATGTAGATCATTGGGGTTATTCCAACAGACCCAATGGAACAAGCGAAGGCCCGGGCATCCCTGTTTATCAATTGCCAAATGTAAATATTGGTTGCCCCGCTCCATGGTGCTCAGGTGGAGCATCGAAAGATCCAAACTACATGGGCCTCATCCGCGGTGTGCTAAACAAGGTAGTGTACACTACAGGAGGGTATACCCTATTTGACTACGAAGCGAAAGCTGCTGGAGGACTGCGCGTCAAAACCATTTCAACATTTTCGTCCAGCGCCAGTCTTGTAGACAGAAAGTCATATACGTATGCAGGATCAATGGTATTTTATACACCGGTATATCATTACCTATACTGCAGTCAAAATTCGATGATTCGATTCTCGGGGTCGGCCCGGGCTATTTTTGACCTGGGCGGAGTTGCCAACGGCTATTCGTGGGTGACAGAAACATTTCTCGATGGCAGCCGGATAGAAAGAGAATTCACCAACTATGATTTGTACCCAGATGACCCACCAACGGTCACCAAATATTTAGGTCCTATCCCTCAGGGCCCAGCGGATATTAACGGACCACCGTTTACTTCGTACTCGCCAAAATTTTGGATGCGTGGCCTGCCAAAAACGGTAATTGTTTATGATAACTTGAATAACAAATTAAGTGAAGCGACCACGGAATATACATCAACACTTTCATCGGCAAGCTCGGTCAGAAATAATTATCCTACTGAACTCAATGTGCAGGAGGGTACTCAGTGGATTACGATACAAGGCAATTACTCTTTGTCATCGTATGCTGTTCAAGTGTTTAGATCGATAAACAAAACCTTCCAACAAGGTCAGGGGCCAAGCCCGGCAAACTCATTTCAGGAAACAACAACCTACACCTATCACGCTACGCACAAGACTGTACCCGCTTCGATGACCACTCAACGGGGGGCTATTGGACCGGCTACGACAACAACCTACCGTTATCCTACCGATGTTGCCACCGTTGGTCCACCCGTCACAATAAACATCGAAGCAGACGGCATGTGGTGCTTAAAAGCGTGGAACATTATTAGGCCAGTGGAGGTAGTAACACTTTTTAAAGAGAGTGACTTAGCAACACCAAAGGTCGTTGGTGCCGTATACAATACCTACAGACGCTCTACTGCCTTTCCAAGCACTTTAAAAAGGCCATTGCCATATAAGTCGTATTCGCTAAAAGTTTCTGATCCCCCGCCTAATTCTATGGCACCTCTTTCATTCAATAGTGATGGCTCCGCGCTGGCACCCGACCCCAATTATCGCCTGGTAAGGACCTACACAGTAGATGACAACACATCGCTAGTAACAGCCGTCACCGATGATTCGGGTGTGCCACAGAATTTTGAATGGGGAAATAACAATTCATTACTCACAGCCTCCATTGTTAGCCCTGGAGCCAATCAAATGCGGTCCGAGTACATCCACAAGCCGATGGTGGGCATCACTCAGCAAAAAGACCCGAACGGGCAAATTTCATATTACGAGTACGATCAGCGCAGCAGACTTAAGATACTGCGTGATCAAGACCAGAACATTGTAAACCGCTTCCGGTATCACTACAAAGATGAAAGTGACCTGTTGCCGGATTTCAGCTACACGATGGACCGATACTATAACACCACCTTTACCAGCACATCTCCTGTTGAGCCTGGTATGAGTTATGCCTGGGACTTTGGCAATGGTACTATTAAAGAGAATGGTGCAGCTGCCGAATCGATTATGTGCTTACCCAATACAAATTATGCGGTTACACTAGCACTTTCTCACCCGGAGTTTGCTACCCAGTTAACTACCAAGAGCATACTACCTCCGGTAGGAGCCTCCATCACAGGGCCAGGGGGAGCTTCAGGAACTAACCGGTCAATAGATATCTGTAATGGGTCTAACACAAGCACCAGTTTGCAGGCCACCGTTACAGGCGGGCCATACACCTACCTCTGGGAGTATAGAAACACTTCGAGTCTCTCCAATCCATGGTCGACCATTGGAGGAGACAGCCCAAGCCTTAACTTCAATATCTCCGGGGGGGCGGGCGTGCAGTTTGAAGTACTCTGCCGCATTACGGATAGCAGTGGTGGAATACGCTACTCCAACCGGGTGTTTCTGTATTACTTCTGCTCGACCTCCGGAGGAGGGGGCCCTGGTGGAGGTGGCGGTGAGATTACCTGCGGAGCCGACTGCTTTTGGAATGGCACACAGTGTGTCTGTCCGCCTCCCTGTCCGCCAGAGTGCACTGGCAGAAATGCGAACGGTGTTTGTATCTGTCCTTAATTCTCTAGCTGAAATGATTCTTTCGGCCATTCCATGTGACCTAAATTGAAAATTGTAAACACATGAAAAAAATATTCTTCTTAATCGCAGCCCTTGTCATGATCATATCGATATCGGCAGTTGGGCAAAGTAAAATAGTGGTAGATGAGATCATCCAGACGGATGATAATACTACCAAGAACTACCTTATCGTAAAGAGCCTGATCTTGCGACCCACCGGCTCTTCGGTGATTGTACTTACACCCTCATCTTCGTTGAAGCTTATCAATCCGGACAACAGTGCTATACCGCCCAGTCTTGACAATAACTTTGTACGAACGGAAACCATCCTGGCACCCGCCATTACGCAAGAGAGCCAGATCAGGAGCTTGGGTGTACAAGATAAATCCACCGTATATGAATATGCGGACGGCATAGGTAGAAAGAGTCAGGATGTAGTGGCTCAAGGCAGCCCGTCAAAAGCGGATGCAGTGGCACCTTATCGCTACGATAGCGCCAGCCGGATGAAATTCACCTATCCTGAGTATTCTATTGGTTCGCAAAAAGGAGCTTTTCGAAGCAATGCCTTGTCTTCCGGGTCGTCTTACTTTAGTTCGGAGCAGTATTCTTTTTATAACGGCACTCCCAAGGTAGGCGCGGATATGCGGCCGTATGGGCAAACCAATTTTGAGCTCTCTCCAATAGACCGGGTGCTTGAGTCTTACGGCCCCGGTCTGGCGTGGCGAACGAATTCAAAAAAGTCATCAGCATCGTTCGCCCCTGCAGGTACAACAATTAATCAATGGTTGATAAGTTCTTCTTCCGGGCTGCCGTACGTAGCTGGAAGTTACCTGGGTGATTTTCTCTCTAAGAATACTGTAACTACCGAAGGCGGCAATCAAATAATTGAGTACACCGATTTTCGGGGTCTTACCGTGAGAAGGGAGCAGGATGGCCTCGTGACCATTTATGTGTATAATACCCTGGGCAATTTGATGTACGTCCTTCCACCTCAAATATCTTCCATTTCTGGCCCCACACAAGCTCAAGTAGATGCATGGGCTTTTCAATATGTGTATGACAACCGGCAGAGACTTATCCGTCAAAAAGACCCTGGCATCGACTGGGTCTACTATGTGTATGATAACTGGGACCGTATTGTAGCTACGCAAGACGGTAATCAACGCAACAAGACTACAAAGGAGTGGACTTTCTTTAAGTACGATGAATTCAACCGGCCCATTATGACCGGTGTGCTCACCAGTGCCAACAATCACACAGATATGATCAATGCCGTTTCCGGCAGTCACCACGAAGTGAGGGATGGCAGCGATAAGGTTGGCTATACGCTTGGCAATTCCTTTCCTACACCAGCAGCTTTTCCTTCCGTAACGGAAGCGAACTTGCTGGTCATTAACTATTACGATAATTATAGTTTTCTGCCAGGTCAGGCATTGCCCGTGCCTAATTGGGACCAAGAGGGACATAGTTTTTCATTCACCAACCCGGCCGGGTTTAGTAACACGGCACTGAGCCCTGTAAAAGGCCAGATGACAGCCAGCAAAACCAGGGTTATGAACAATAGCACCTGGCTGAACGCGGTAGTGTATTACGATAAAAAGTACCGGGTGCTACAGGCAATACAAGAACACCACCTGGGAGGAGTGGACCGTGCTACGTTTGCCTACAACTTTGTAGGGTGGACCATGAAAAGCTTGCGCGAGCATGCTACTTCCGTAGCGTCTGTCTCCATACTTGAGGAGAATGAGTATGATCATAGCGGGAGGTTGCTCAAAACATGGCACACATTGGACGGTGGCACCCGCACTTTGCTGGCCTCTAACAGCTACAACGAACTTGGGCAACTGGTGGAAGCGAACCTCCACTCCACCAACAGTGGTGCAAGCTTTCTCCAGTCGGTAGATTACCGCTACAACATACGCGGCTGGCTTACGCACATCAACAATTCCACTCTTACCGCTGATGCCAACAATGATGACACCAACGATCTGTTTGGTATGCAGATCGTTTATAATGACCAGAACCCCACGGTAAATGGCACTGCTGTAACTTCGCAGTTTAACGGCAACATTGCCGCCATCAAGTGGAAAACAGATAACAAAAAGTATGTACCCAAAGAGCGCATCTACGGCTACGGCTATGACGCAAAAAACCGGCTTAACAAAAGCTTTTACGCAGCCAGCAACGGCAGCACGTGGACAGACGAGGCCGCCTTCTATGATGAGGATAATCTTACGTACGACAATAACGGAAACCTCAACTCCCTGAAGCGCAACGCACGGCTGGCCGGTGCTGCGGGCACCCTGGATAATCTTAATTATAATGCCTTGGGCACTACCTCGGTGAATAACCAGTTGCTGACTGTTGAAGATGCGGGCGACCCCAACCTTGGTTTTGTGAATGGCAGTAATGGGCAGGTGACCGAATACCAGTTTGATAAAAATGGCAACATGACCATTGACATGAACAATGCGGTGACCGATGTAAAATACAATTACCTCAACCTGCCTGAGAAAGTCACCATCAACGGAGGCACAGCCAGCGAAACATCGGTGGAGTTTACCTACGATGCCAGCGGCTACCTGCTGCGCAAAATAAACAAACGAGGCAGCACCGAAGAGTCGCGGGTGGACTATGTAAACGGCATACAGTACTACAACAATGCCCTGGCGCAGGTGTTCACCCCGGCCGGTCGGGCCACCAAGTATAACGGTGCCTGGGAGTATGAGTATTTTATGAAAGACCACCAGGGCAATACCCGCCTGGTGTTTGGCTTTCTGCACGACACCGATGTGTACAAGGCCACCATGGAATCATACTATGCATCGCAAGAAGAGGCCACGTTTAAGAAAGTAGCCGCTACCCGTGCTTCAGACCTTATCCCACCCGGCACACCGCCCTTTAAATATAACCGAACCCCGCGCAGCACCGATGTGCCCTCGCCCGACAAGGCTGCCAAACTAAATGGCTCTGTTGGTGGCTTGGAAGTGGGGCCTGGCAAGATGCTCACCGTCTCTGCTGGCGACAAGTTGAAGCTGGAAGTGTATGCCCGGTATAAGCCTGGCAGCGGCACAGCCAGCGATGTGATAGCAAGTCTTGTAAGTGCAGCCACCACGAGTATGAATGTGACGGCAGCAGAAAACCCGGCTGCTTACAATGGCTTCAATACCTATTTGCCAGGATTCACAAATTCCATGGTATACGATGTGAGTCAGCCGAAAGCTTATCTCAACTATATTCTCTTTGATGCCAACTACGCCAATGCCGTGTTTGGTTACAAGGTGATAGGCATTGACGCAGCCACCATGTGGGAAAAACTCGCCCTGGATGTAAGTGTAACCAACAATGGTTACATATTCATCTACCTCACCAACGAGAGCAACTACGATGTGTATTTTGATGACCTGCAAATCATACACGAGAAAAATACCATGAGCCTGCGGGTAACGGAGTCGGCTGACTACTACCCGTTTGGCTTGCTGGTAGAGGGCACACGCTACCGCGATGAAAGCAGGCTGGTAAATAGCTATGGCTACCAAGGAGAATACTCCGAGTTTGATGCGCGAACCGGTTGGAACAGGTTTGCCTTGCGCGGCAACTATGATAGCCGCATAGGCAGGTGGCAATCAGGTGACCCCTACAGCCAATATGCAAGCCCGTATATAGGAATGGGCAACAATCCGGCAAATAGGATTGATCCGAATGGGGGGTTTACGCTGGCGCCAGTTGTAATATGGGGGGCCAAAAACATGGCTAAAAAGATGTTGGGTGTTAGTATAACTCTAGGCAAAGCGGCAATTGCAAATTCACTAGGCTTCTATCTCCGGCCTTGGGATGATGTTCATTATAATTCTGTTACCCAAAAGACCTCGGTAATAAAGACGGGGGACAATTTTGATAAGCTATATGTGGACGGACAATATATGGGTAGAAGTGAGCAGGAGGCATGGAAGGCGTATGAAGGTGATGCAAGTACATATGGTGAATATGACTTTGATTTTTACAATGAGACATATGGTGCCTCGTTACGTGATCCTAAAGTATTTGATCGTTTGTATAAAACTGCCCCTACTGAAAAAGCTCGGGCAGCGCTCTTAGCTGCAAGAATATCTAATAAGAATCCTATCGCGCTTTACGGGACGTTAGGAGTAGCCGCAGCACCAATAGTAGCTGGGGAAATTATTGGGGCAGTCTCCGCATTTAGTGGCGAAGCAGTATTCACAAATCAATTTTTTGGATATCAAAGTCGATTGTTTGGAAGATATAATTCCAGATTTCTACCAGATGGGGTTAAAGGCTGGTTGAACAGAGGGCCGATCAGAACGGGCTGGTCAAACAAAGGGACTCAGCATGTTTTCAGAACAGCTATAGGTCCGCCTAAGACACGTTTCAAGATTGATTGGTTCTTTAAATAGTTAGCTATGAAGTATCCATTCAACACAGGGAGTTTAGATAGAGTATCGACCTCGTCCATTGATATAGATGTTTCACTTAGAAGATTGGTTTGTGGATTTCTACTTAGAATAGAACCCAACAAGATCAATATTGATCAATCATATGTGGATATCGATGACGGAAGTAAGCCATACATAGAAATTAAAATTGTTTCTAGTGAGAATTTGAATATTCCTTTTCAAATGCATATTTATAATAATGATTTTGAGCTATGGATTGGTAGCGAGGGGTCCGCAGTAATTGAACCCTTCACCGTAATCAAAAAAAGTGAATATGAAAGCCTCAAAAAAGAAATATCTAAATGGCTTGAGTGTAAAATTAAGGAGATTCTATTTTTTAAAGACAAAAATATTTTTAAAACAGTCTATAAGTACTTTGATGGGAAGAAATTTAGGTCGCTGTATTTTGAAATTGATTTTGTAAACATGTTTTGGAGAGGAAGAAGGGAAGAGAAAATTTACGAACCTTGGATAGATTGATTATAACACCTGGTAGTGAAACATCGCTAAGCGGATCAATGCTCAGCGCAGTAACGGTTACTGCAGCCCGTCTGGCGGTTCCATCCCTAATATCTGTTATGAGTACGGCTGCCGGGGCGGCAGCCTTTCAACAAGTGGGCATGTTTATGGCTGACAATAGGGTGTATAGCAACGGCAGCGGTCTTACGATAGAGCCGGGGGTTTCCTCCATGAGAGGATGGTCATACAATGGGCCTGCGGTTGACCAACTTCAATCGCCCGGTATTAGTAGCTTTGATGCCGACTGGGTCATGAGTCCTCCAGAAATTCCGCTACGGGGAGGGGTGCTGGGTGATAAGGTGAGATCAGGCACAGCTCCCTGGGGTAGGGCGTTTACGGAGATACTACTAACGGCAGCCGGGCCTGAAATAATTGTAGGGAAGGTTTTTGCTTCGGGTATCACTTCGATTTTTAGGATATCAAGAGCCGCTAAGGGGGGAAGTATACTTGCAGATGCTTCCAAAGCATCGTTTAATGCGGCTGATGATGTTGGTTCAATTTTTATAAAAAACAAACACTTGAGTACTGCAACGGGTAACTATGCAAAATTTGCAACAACAGAAGTTAGTACAGCCCGAGGCTGGGTTCAACAAGCATTGCGTTCACCCAATGCTCGATTCTTACCTAATCCTCAGATTCCAAATACTTTTCAAGTGGTAACGGACCTTGGAACAACAATAGGAACAAAGGGGCAAACTTCAATAAGAGCAATTGTTGGTTTTGACGGAAAGGTAATCAACGCTTTTCCTATAAAATAATACAAAACAAATGAAAGTAGAATTTGAAATTATAAGTATTCCAGTGGGAGAACAAAAAAAGTATCCCACTGCTTATTTAGAGGGATTATTAAAAATAATGTTTAATAATATTATTTTCTTTAATCAGTCAGGAATATTGCTTATTGAGTTTGCAATATTAATTGATAAATGGCTTGAGAGTATCAAAGTGGATGCGTTTGCAGATTTTATTTTTGAGACAATGGATAATGATGAACCAATTGTTTCTTTTGAATATGTGAAAGCAGATTATTATCGAATTGAATCTATATGGAAAGAATCAGCAGTTGTAGAGTTAATTTCAAAAGAGGAAATAACTAATGCCTTTGAAAAATATTTGATTGATTTAGAATTTGAATTAAAGTTAAAAACAGGAATTGAATTAAATAAAATATTAAAGGATAGTCAAGTGTAGTTGTCGCTAAGGCGGGAGCTAACATTGGAAACAAGTTAGAGTATATATTTGGGAAGGCTACAGATTCTGCGCATAATATTGAAAGGTCAACAGAGATGTTAAGGCAACTTGAGAGTGTAGGTATTTTTGACAATGCAGCAGGAAGGTCTTTGATGAATAATCATTATCAAAAGCAGAGTTGGACGACATTGCTCAATTTGGATTTAGGACTAAAGCAGGGGGGTATGAAACGGGAAAATTATTTGCTCCGACACTTCAAGAAGCAACTCAATTTGGTAAGGCTAATTTTATGTTTGATGGTATTCCAAACACTATCATGAAAGTGCGAGTTCCTAATAGCGTATTAAATGGAGCATATAAGTTTGGGGCAGACGGAATGAATGCAATATCAATCCCAGCTAATCAGTTGAATTTATTGAGAGGAACGCCATTAAACTACAGCCCCATTTATCCGATAGCCATGATTAGAGTTAGAGCAAACATAAAACTTTATAGAGGTGATGGAGGTCGAAAGATATCATTTACTACTGGTTACAGACCATTGTTCAGCTTTATAGAGGAAATGAAAACATCTGGGCAAATTACTTTGAAGGATAAGAAAGAATTTTCCCCTGGCGATGAAGATATAGTAGAAATAGCCTTTTTAAATAAAGAGTACTTGGGAAATAACTTTGGAATAGGAACAAAATTTACTTTTGGAGAAGGCCAAGAACCTTTAGGAGAAGGGGAAATAAAAGAAATAATATAAAAGCAAAAGCCCCGTTCATCAGGGCTTTTAATTCCCCGCAGAGTCTACGCTTCGCGACTCTGCGGCTACCACTGGTAACTAGTGAGGCATGGAGAGTAAAATTGATTTTATGATAGTTTGATGAGGTCCAGGTTGAACATATGGAGAAGTTTAGTGCTTGGCATTGTATGCACAGTGAGTGGAGCGTGCATGGGCCAGTCATTTCATGTAAACTTGTCACCCCGGCATGCATCCAAAATAAATGAGTTGAAGTCGGGTGCCTCCAAGCTTAAGTTTTATCGAAAGTATTTCAGCAAAGACAGCGCCCGCCAGGTGCGTAAAAACGAGAAGAAAGTAAAAAAAGAGTGGGACAGCCTTATGCGGGCCAGCAGAAAAAATGAAAGACTGCTTAGTGCCATGCAGCGTAAAGGTATTCGCATGCCCACCGATACACTCGCGGTCTTAAATCAATATGCTTCCTTGTTACCTCGGGATTCGACTGAAACCAAAGCGTTGATCAGCAAGGGTCTCACCTCTGCCAGTCGGCAGGCGGGTTTTGATCCGCTGTTGCTTGAGTACAAGTCCATACTAAAAGATTCTGCTGCCCGTGATAGTATAAAGGCCAAGGCTGTGCAGGAGGCGAAGGGAAGTATTGAGAGGAAGCTTCAATCGCAATACGGTGTTTCACCCAAAGAACTAAGGGCATTGATGTCGGGCGATTCAGTTGAGCGCAAGAAGATACGGGCCAAGGCGGTGCTGGAGGCACGGCAGCAGTCAATGAAACAATTGCCACCCGGCCAGCGAAAACAATTGGAGGCGTATCAACAGCAATACGGGCAGTATTCAAAAGAGGTAAAGCAATATTTATTTTTCCTCAAAGACTCCGTTGATCACACCGATACACTCACCCTGCTGGCAGCCAAGAGAGCCGAGAATATGGCCTCAACACTAGCCCGCCAGCAAATGGGAGGCAGGGGTTTCACTGAAATGGACAAGTACAATAAACAACTTCAGGAATTGCAAGACGTGCAGAAGGGTCTGCAAAATCCGTCTTCCATGAAAGACAAAGCAGCTGAACAAGCCATGGAACAATTCGCGGGTCAAACGCAAAAAGTGAAAACATTGCAAAGTCAGATCACCAAATTGAAGTCCAAGTATTCGAGTGTACTTCGCTCCGATGATTTAAGCACCGCTACCAAAGCCAAATCGCTGGAGGGCCGGCCGCTGCGCGAGCGTTGGGTAATTGGCGGCAATTTTAACATATCAAATACGGCACCGCTCATGCTAGACCTGGCACCCCAGTTCGGTTACCGGATTGATAAGAGATTTCAGGTTGGTGTGAGTGGTATATATCGCGCCACCTTCGTTGACTCTGTTAACCTGGTCAATTCTCTTTCTCCAGAGCGATATGGCTACAGCGTATTTTCGAGCTATGGCTTAATCATGAATTTTTTTGGATATGCCGAGTGGGAGCACACGCGCAGTATTGTAAGGACAGATGCCGTCAATACGTCCCGTCAATGGGTGCCCAGCCTGCTGGTAGGAGTGGGCCGCAAGTTCAGAATACATCCCAAAGTAGGAGGCACCATTCTTATTCTTTGGGATGCGATGCATGTAAACGGCAAGTCTCCCTATCATGATGCCCTGGTTATCAAAACCGGTTTCCAACTTAGTGAACTTGGTTTGATGAAGAAGAAGTGAAGCATCAACTCACTGTCCCCACCACCTGCGGTATCTCTTTACTATGCGCCAGCCGCGAGAAAATCTCAGCACTCGGTCTTGGGGTGCGGTCTTTGCTTTCGTGATCTGTAGCATATAAGCCAAATTTTTTGCTCGGCCCCAGGTGCCACTCAAAGTTGTCCCACGCGCTCCACCAGTAGTATCCACGAACGTCTATTCCATCGGCAATAGCCTGGTGCACAATGGTGGCGTAGTCGATGATGGCGGTCTGTCGCAACTGATCGCTCTCATCGCATACACCGTTTTCAGTAATGATGATGGGCTTTTTGTATTTCTTCCAATAGCGATCGAGGCACGTGCGCATTCCCTCCGGGTGGTATTCCCACATGTCATCGTGAGTCATGCCGTATTGCTTTATTTTTTCAGGAGTATCAATGTAAGTGATGGGTAGCGGATCGTGAGAGACCCGTGCATAGTAACTCATTCC
>JAIENH010000096.1 GCA_019751475.1 Cyclobacteriaceae bacterium | reverse complement strand
TCAACATCAAGGAAAACGAGTCAATTGACAAAGCCCTGAAGCGCTTCAAAAAGAAGTTTGAAAAAACAGGTGTGTTGCGGGAGCTTCGTTCGCGCACTTCTTTCGAGAAGCCGTCTGTTCGCAGAAGGAGCCAGATTTTGAGAGCTGCCTATCGCCAAAAGCAGTACGTACAAGAGAATTACTAACATTTCATAGACATTTTGTCAACATGTCCCCTCGGAAACTTTTTCCGGGGGGATTTTTTTTTTACATTTCAAAACTTGGCGCGCCAGCCAATTGCATGATCGATTCTTTTTTGAACTATCTCCGCTACGAAAAAAGGTACAGTCCTCATACCGTACTCTCTTATCAGAATGACCTTTCCCAATTCG
Source organism: Cyclobacteriaceae bacterium (assembly GCA_019751475.1). Classification (GTDB taxonomy): domain Bacteria; phylum Bacteroidota; class Bacteroidia; order Cytophagales; family Cyclobacteriaceae; genus ELB16-189. The sequence continues at coordinate 11,449 of JAIENH010000096.1, read as the reverse complement.
AAAAATACCTGAAGGAAAAGTTTGAAGAGGCTACTCCATCTGCACACCATGGCATGGTGCGATCATGGATTGTAGACCTGATGGAAGCCAAACTCGATCCGCTATCGGTGAATCGAAAAATTGCGTGCCTGCGTAGTTACTATAAATTTCTGTTGCGTCAGGAGGTGATCAGCAAAGACCCGATGGTAAAGATCAGGGTGCTGAAAACCAAAAAGAAGCTTCCTCATTTCGTAAAAGAACCGGACATGGTTTCTGTACTCGATCGCAAGGGCTTCGAAAACAATCATGCGGGTATGCGCGAACAGTTAATCATGGAACTGCTTTACGGCACTGGCATACGCTTGTCGGAATTACTGAACCTAAAAGATAACCAGGTGAATTTGCGTGAGCAGACCATCAAGGTAATCGGTAAACGCAATAAGGAGCGAGTCATTCCTTTCTCCAACTCCCTTGGGCCGATTATACAAGAGTATCGCAAGATTAGAAACAAGGAGGTGGGTGTGCACGAACCCGGCTATTTAATCGTTAATGATGCTGGTGGTAAGTGCTACCCAATGATGGTGTATCGATTGGTGAAGAGAAATTTGACAGACTTTACTTCCGTAGAAAAAAGGAGCCCGCATGTGCTGCGTCATACGTACGCTACTCATCTTTTGAATAAGGGGGCTGAGATAAATGCCGTGAAAGACTTGCTCGGTCACAGCAGCTTAGCGGCTACCCAGGTTTACACGCATAACTCCATGGAGAAATTAAAGAAAGTTTTTGATCAGGCCCATCCTAAAGCCTGATGGTATTATGTTACACCTTTTAAATTTTTATTGTTATGAGATTACAAGTTCATTCCATCCACTTCGATGCAGACCGCAAGCTCATTGATTTCATTCAACAGCGCGTTGATAAACTTGAAACATTTTATGACCGATTGGTAGATGGGGAAGTTTTTTTGCGCATCAACAATGAGGGTATTGAGAATAAAACCGTGGAAATAAAATTGAATGCTCCTGGCAGGAAATTGTTTGCTAAAGAACAAGCTCGTTCATTTGAAGCAGCGGCCGATATGGCGGCCAATGCGCTTTTAAGTCAACTAAAGAAGTTTAAAACCCGAATGAAAAACGGACGAGTATAAAAGTAAAAAGGCCCCGATTCGGGGCCTCTTTTTTTGTTTCAGTTCAGGCTGAATGCTTTCTTCACCGCATCTACATAATCGAGTTTTTCCCAAGGAAACAACTCTACTTTCACTTTCTTCTCAGATTTCTTGCCCTTGTTAAAGACCTTCTCTATCACGCGCGACTCGCGGCCCATGTGTCCGTAAGCAGCGGTTTCAGAATAGATAGGTGTGCGAAGGTTAAATCGCTCTTCAATAAAATATGGACGCATGTCAAAAATCTTGGCGATGCGTCTGGCGATTTCACCATCTGTCATTTTTACTTTGGCCGTGCCATAGGTGTTCACATACAAACCAACCGGTTGTGCTACGCCAATCGCGTAAGCAACCTGCACCAATGCTTCTTCAGCCACACCGGCAGCAACTAAGTTCTTAGCAATGTGACGCGTAGCGTAAGCGGCCGAGCGGTCAACCTTGGAAGGGTCTTTGCCAGAGAATGCGCCACCACCGTGTGCTCCTTTGCCACCGTATGTATCAACAATGATTTTACGCCCGGTCAGGCCCGTATCACCATGAGGACCGCCTATAACAAACTTACCAGTAGGATTTACGTGGTACTTTATATCGCTTCCAAAGAGAGCTTGCACCCGCTTCGGCAATTTTTTCTTGATGCGTGGAACCAATACGTTGATGACGTCATCTTTAATTTTCTTTAGCATGGCTGCATCCTTATCAAAGTCATCATGCTGAGTGGAGATCACAATCGCATCTATTCGTTTTGGCTTGTTGTCATCTGTGTACTCAATCGTAACCTGCGATTTTGCATCGGGCCGCAAGTAAGTCATAACCTTTCCCTCCCTTCGAATAGTAGACAACTCACGTAGTAACAAATGAGCCAGTTCCAATGGCAACGGCATATAATTGTCGGTCTCGGTTGTGGCATAGCCAAACATCATACCTTGGTCACCGGCACCCTGGTCTTCTTTTTTCTTGCGCTCCACGCCTTGATTGATATCGGCTGATTGTTCATGAATGGCTGAGAAAATACCGCAGCTATTGGCCTCGAACATGTACTCGCTTTTGGTGTAACCAATTTTGCGAATCACCTCGCGAGCAATGTCCTGCACATCCAGGTAGGCCTCTGATTTCACCTCTCCTGCCAACACCACTTGGCCGGTAGTTACCAGCGTTTCGCAGGCTACTTTAGAATTGGGGTCGTATGCCAGAAAATAGTCAATCAACGCATCTGAAATCTGGTCAGCAACTTTGTCTGGGTGCCCTTCTGATACGGACTCGGAAGTGAATAAATAAGCCATTCGTTAAGTCAAATTAAGGTTTTAAGGGCGCAAAGATAACAGGTTTCTGTATTCGCACACAGTTCACGAACCGGCCAGGAAAAGAAAGACGGCAGGTACTTTTTCTAAGGAAATTGAGCTTTGTTTCCACTTCCTGACTGATTGACAAATAATTTTTTCGCCTGGTGCAGTCAGATTAATAGCAACACATAGTCTGGTATCGGGCTGAAGGGTCTTTACCAGGTGGCTAAGTAGAGCGTTGTTTCGATAAGGTGTTTCAATAAAAATCTGTGTCTGATTTTTTTCCTTCGATTCACGTTCAAGCATTTTAATCGCTGTGCCTGCCTCGCTTGCGTGTACCGGTAAGTAACCGTGAAAGGCAAATTGTTGACCATTCAGTCCTGATGCCATCAGGGCGAGGAGAATGGATGACGGTCCTACCAACGGCACAACGGTAAACCCATTCTCATGGGCATATGCTACTGCCAGTGCACCAGGGTCTGCCACGCCTGGGCAGCCCGACTCGCTCAAAACTCCAATGTTGTTGCCCTGCAATAAGCGAACAAACAACTTGGGTAGTGTTTCTATCGAAGTGTCCTTATCGAGTATTTCAAAATGCAGTGATTCAATGGAGCTGTGAACTTTCAGTTTACTAATGAATCGCCTGGCTGTTCGGATGTTTTCGCAAAGAAAATATTGTGTATTCTTAATACATTCGATTACATGAGGAGGAATAACGGCTTTCTCAGTGTCTTCCGCAATCACCACGGGAAAAAGAAAAAGCTTTCCTCTTAACGCGCTCATTACTTCAGTGGCTCAAGTTCAATTCGAAAGGTACTTCCTTGGCCAAAGTTTGATGTCACAGAAATAGAGCCATTCACTTTGGCGAGCGCTTCCTTTACAATGTAAAGCCCAAGACCCGTGCCATCAGAGTTGGTAGATGCCCGGTAAAACATGTCAAATACTTTATCAAGGCTTTCGGGTCGTATGCCCTGACCATTGTCCTCTACTTCAATCAACGTCTTGTTTCCAACTTGAGAGAAGGCCACTTTTATGTATGGGTCATTCTGCGGAATGCGATGATACTTCACCGCATTTGAAAACAAGTTTCCAAGAGCCGTCTTCATAATGGAAAAATCGGATTCAAATACAAAGTCAGTTTTACGATCGTAAATCAACCGGATTGCAGGCGCATCTTGGGCAAATTTTACATCCGCTACTACCTCATCGATAAGTCTGTTTAATGAGATTTCCTCCAGGCGCACTTCCGTTTTTTTGTTTTTTGAGAGCTTGAGAATGTCGCTGATGACCTCGTCTAATTTTTTTACCCGCTGCTCAATCATATTAATAAGCGTGAGGTTTTCGCGGTCTTTCATCTCCAGGCGGGCGAGATTGGTCAACCCCAATACCGAAGCAATGGGTGCACGCAAATCATGCGAAGTACTGTACAAAAAGCTGTCAAGTTCCTGATTGGCCTTGCTCAATTTTTGTCGCTCATCTTCGAGCAGCCAGGTAATCATACCCAAGCCGATACCAAAAATGAGAATGAGATCGATGACACCAAAGAAGACTGGGAAAGACAGGTCGAAGAAAAATCCGTTGATCACCACTACTATGAGGTAGTAAAACTGCTCGACTCCAAACAGAATCATAGACCAGGACATAAGCCGTAGACCAATGCCTGAGGAAATTCGTTTCGTACGATAAAGCACCACACCAGCCGCTATAAAGCAAGCACCGGTGACAAAGGTGCGCACACCAACTCGCAGCAGGTATCGCGCCAAGCGATATTCGCCTCCTTCATAGTAAGCAAGCACTGATACAATGGAAACAAGTGCAACAATCAATGACCAACGAATGATAACACGGCTCGGTACCTTACGGTCGCGTGAAAGCTCTGTGACTCCCGACCAAAAAAAGATCAAGTGCAGATAGACAAGAAGTATGGAGAGGCCGCTAATGGTTAGGCCAAGCGAGGATGGAAAAGAAGCACGCAGCGACACTAAGCCCAGCAAAGCCATGGCTCCCGAGAACAAGATCCATGACCACGACCAGGTGCGAAAATTCTTTAAAGCTACTAACAGCAGTGTCAAGGTGGCGGGGTATGTAATAAATATGAAAATTATGAAAAAAGCCCCACCAAAAGGCGGGGCTTCTCACGTGGTGACGGAGGGAATTGAACCCCCGACACAAGGATTTTCAGTCCTTTGCTCTACCAACTGAGCTACGTCACCTTGTTTGACTTTGCTCTACCTCCCGATAGCTATCGGGATGAGCTACGTCACCTTGTTTGACTTTGCTCTACCTCCCGATAGCTATCGGGATGAGCTACGTCACCGGTCGGTATTCGCTTTCGCGAAACAGGGCCACAAAAGTATATAAATTTAGAAACGCTACAAATTTGGCAAGCAATTAGCCCGGGCCGATGCTTATTTTCGATTTTGTTGGCTAATTTGGAAAACGATAAAGCACGGTATGGCCATTGTACAGCAAATTGTCTTTTTAGCGACCCTCGGCATTGCAGGGTACCTTATTCGGAAACGCGTATTGCGAATTCGAGGTAATATTCTACTGGGAAAGGATGCTTCCATCACAGATCGCAAAGACCAGCGGCTGAAGAATATGCTGTTGGTGGCCTTTGGTCAGAAAAAGATGTTTAAGCGGTGGATTCCGGCCACCCTCCACTTTTTTATTTATGCAGGCTTCTTGATTATCAATCTCGAAGTGTTGGAGTTCATCATCGATGGCCTGGCAGGCACACACCGGATTTTTGCTCCTGTGTTAGGAGGGGCTTACAATTTTTTGATGAATGGATTTGAGTTTCTGGCGGTAGCTGTGTTGGCAGCATGCGTGATTTTCTTGATCCGCAGAAATGTTTTGAAACTTCCACGGTTTCACTCAGCAGAGATGACGCGTTGGCCTCGAATGGATGCGAACCTCATTCTTTGCATTGAGATCGCCCTCATGTTTGCTATTTTGTTTATGAATGCCAGCGACCAATTGCTTCAGAGTCGAGGGCATGAACATTATACTCCGACAGGTCCGTTATTCTTTAGTTCGTTTTTTATGCCCGTACTTCAGTCATTAAGTACTACTGGTCTTGAAGTAGTCGAGCGTTTTTGTTGGTGGTTCCATATCGTAGGTATTTTGGGTTTCTCTGTTTACATCACGTACTCCAAGCATCTTCACATTTTCCTCGCCTTTCCCAATACCTACTATGCTACATTGGAAGCAAAAGGACACATCAATAACATGCCGGTAGTTACGGCCGAAGTAAAATCGATGTTGGGGTTAGCACCAGCCCCTGCAGCACCAGCTATGCCCGGACGCTTTGGAGCAAAAGATATTAACGACTTAAGTTGGAACAACCTGATGGCTGCGTATAGCTGTACAGAGTGCGGTCGATGTACGAGCGAGTGCCCGGCCAATCTCACCGGCAAGCGACTGTCACCTCGTAAAATCATGATGGATGTACGCGACCGAATGGAAGATGTGGGCAAGAGCATTGAAAAAGGCGGGCCAGGATTAAACGATGGCAAAACGCTCTTGGGCGATTATATCACGAAAGAAGAAATCAACGCCTGCACCAGTTGCAATGCCTGTGTGGAGGCCTGCCCGGTGTTGATTAATCCATTGGAGATCATTCTGGAATTGAGACGCTTCCAGGCTATGGAAGAGAGCAGTTCACCGCAGCAATGGAACAGCATGTTTCAAAACATTGAAACGAGTTTTGCACCTTGGAAATTTCCAGCCAGTGATCGCTTTAATTGGGCGAAATGAAATTTGAAATGAAGGCACAGCTGATTTATTTATTCATTCTGTTGTGTTCGGGGTGTATGTACAACGAGATTCCCGAACTGAATAGTAATCGAATATATGGACGATGGAAGCTGATAGAAGCTAATATTGACCCCGGAGATGGTTCTGGAACTTGGAGACCAGGCTGGGGAGAAGTAATTTCTTTTTATCCCAACAATATCTTTAAAGCCGAAGAGCGATCATTGCTTTGGGGCATACGGACTTTTAAAGTTTCATCGGACACAACGATAGATGTAGAAGGAGAATATGCCGATAATCTCGTCTCATACCAACTCCGGTACAAACTAAATCGTGGGATCTTGGAGCTTCACCCTCCATGTTATGAGGGTTGCGGAATGAGGTTTACCAAACTAGCCGAACTTGAAAAATCGTTTTGATAGGATAAAAACTTAACAGAGCACTGATGAATGTAACGACTATGGCCGAATGGGCCGCCAAAGGTGAAACCCCGGAGGTATTGTTTTGGGTGGGATGTGCCGGCTCATTTGATGATCGGGCCAAACGAGTCACGCTAGCTTTCGTAAAAATTTTGAATGCTACTGGGATAAAGTTTGCTGTGCTTGGCACCGAAGAGACTTGCACGGGTGACCCCGCACGAAGGGCGGGGAACGAATTTCTGTTTCAGATGCAGGCCATGAATAATATTCAAGTGCTCAATGGCTACGGAGTAAAGAAGATTGTCACAGCCTGCCCGCATTGCTTTAACACGCTTAAGAATGAATATCCTGAGCTAGGTGGTAATTATGAAGTCATTCATCATGCTACCTTTTTGCAACAACTGATTAATGACGGCAAGGTAAAATTGGCCGGGGGTGGAAGTTTTAAAGGTAGAAAAATAACCTATCACGACTCGTGCTACCTGGGGCGGGCAAATAATATTTACGAAGCACCGCGTGAAGTGCTACAAGCATTGGATGCAGACTTGGTAGAAATGAAACGATGCCGCACTACGGGACTGTGCTGTGGGGCAGGAGGTGCGCAGATGTTTAAAGAACCGGAGCCTGGAAAAAAAGACATCAACATTGCCCGCACGGAAGAGGCACTGGCTACAGGCGCAAATACGATAGCCGTGGCCTGCCCGTTTTGCATGACCATGATGAGCGATGGCGTTAAGAACAAAGAGAAGGAAGCAGACGTTAAAGTAAAAGATATCGCGGAGTTAATTGCCGAGGCGGAGGGGTTGTAAACGGCAAACGAGCTATTCCTAAGAGAAGGTAAGTATTATCTAAATATTCAAATACTTCATCAGCATATCGAGGCGCTCTTTACTGTCATCATCGTGCGGTGCCTCCTGGTAGCGGCCAATCACGCGGTAGCCGAACCGCTCAAGTGTGGCCACAATTCGTGACAGATCAAGCTGATTGATTTTAAGTGTCAGCTTGATCTTTCCTTTGTCGAGCGGGTCTTCCACCATGGTGCTGCTGATGATCTTCGCATTGTTTTCTTCTACGTAGCGACTAATCTCCGCCAGCGAGTAATCGATCAAGTCCATGGACAGAACAAGAATGCCGCCTTGCATTTGCACGGAGGCCGTCTGCGCAAAGGAGGCCATGATATCTTGCACGGTGATGATGCCCACGTACCGCCCTTCCTCATTCAATACTCCCACCATGTTGAGTTTAAATTCTCCGGCAATGCGGAGTATATCGAAGAAGTGTGAGTCAAGGCCCACTACGCATTCCTTACCTACCAAGTCAAATTCACCAAGGCTCTTCTCAATATCGTTGGACTCCAAAATAATTTCTTCTGAAATAAAACCCAGCAGTGCGCCATCATCTACTACGGGCAGGTAGTTGCACCGAAACTCTTCCATCCACACAATCGCTTTGTGCGCATCGTCTGTCACCTTGAGGGGTGGCACCATGTGGTTGATCAGTTCTTCGGCTATCATGCGGCTTGGGGTGCTAAAAATTCTTCTACCAGCTCATTGAATTTCTCCGGGTGCTCCATCATCGGGGCGTGGCAGCAGCGATCGATGAATCGCAACGCAGACTTGGGAATGAGCCGGTTAAATTCATGGGCCACTACCGTGGGTGTGATGGTATCGTTGAGGCCCCACACCAGCAGGGTGGGCGCCTTAATTTTTGGCAATTCGGTTGCCAGGTTATTGCGCTGGGCTGATTTAGCTATTGCAACAATGCGCATGCACTTGGGAATACTCTTTGTTGTTTCAAATACTTCGTCCACCAGTTCTTTAGATGCCACGGCCGGATCGTAGAATGTATACGCTACACGCTCATGAATGTAATCGTAGCTGCCCCGCCTGGGGTACGAACCGCCCATGGCATTCTCAAAAAGCCCCGAACTTCCTGTAAGTATGAGTTTATCCACTTTGGACTCATTATGTAACGCATACAACAGCGCAACATGCCCTCCGAGGGAATTACCCATAATCACCATCTTCTCTAATTTCTTCAACGCCACAAAATCTTCTACGAACTTCTGAAGTCCCTCCAAGCCGGCTTCTTTTATCGGCATCTCATAAATCGGGAGCATGGGTATCACTACGCGAAAGTTTTTTGAGAAGCGATTGACCACACCTTCCCAGTTGCTCAGCGCGCCAAACAGCCCATGAAGGAGCATGAGCACTTGTCCGGAGCCTTCGTCTACATATTTAAAGCCGCCTTCTTCTTTAACGTTGAGGGCCATGATCTGGTATTTTCACCGATAAGTAAGCAAAAAATATCTGTACTTAGAATTGTTGGAAAATTTCTTTGAAAACAGGGATAAATTCTCCGATCCAATTCGTGATGCGAGGTGCCAGGTGTGCCACAAAAGGATAGAGCCATGAGCCTTCCGTCCATTCAGCCTTAGGTGTGTATTTGAGCGAGTCGGCAATCCATAGCACCACGCTCAGCAGAAACATAGTTCTGAAAATAGAAAGTAGCGCACCCATAGCTTGATCTACCGTGCCGAGAAATGATTTGTCAATGGAATTTTTAACAAGCCTTCCCAACCAATGCACGAGGATGACAATGATGATAAAGATGACGATGAAAGAAATATACGGCAGCGTGCTTTGTCTGCATGGAAGCGCTCTTGTAAAAATAACATGCCTTGCCCCATCAGCTTGAAACCACCTAACACGCCCAACACGATGGCCACAAGTGAGAGTAATTCCATCAGGAACCCTTCTTTATATCCGTTCACCGCTCCGATGGCGATGATAACCAAAAGGAGTAAGTCGGCCTTGCTCAAGAAGTAAGAAGTTTCTTTACCAATTCAGAGATCACTTTACCATCGGCTTTACCGGCCAATGCTTTAGTGGCGGTGCCCATCACTTTGCCCATGTCTTGTGGGCCTTTGGCCCCTGTTTGTTGGATGATTTTTGCTAACTCCGCTTTGATCTCTTCTTCTGAAAGTTGCTTGGGCAAATAGCGGTTGATAATAGACAACTGAAAGTTTTCGCGTTCCGCCAAATCAGTTCTTCCTTCTTTTTGAAAAATCTCGGCCGACTCTTTGCGTTGCTTGGCGGCCTTCATCAATAACTTATTTTCTGTTTCGGCTGAAATTTCGGCCACACTTCCTTTCTCTGTCTCGGCCAGCAAGATCATGGATTTGATGCTGCGCAGGGCCTCGAGTTCCTCTTTGTTCTTGGCGAGCATTGCTTTTTTAATGTCGCCATCAATGGTAGCTTTCAGTGACATGATTATGTAATTTCGCTTCAAAGTTATTTTAAAATAAGCGGTCGCGAAAGCCGAATGTGAAAAAGCGATACGCACCGCCACAAACACCCAATGACCCGCCTCAGTGTAAACATTAATAAGATCGCCACGCTGCGCAATGCGCGCGGAGGCAACAATCCTGACGTAGTAAAGACAGCCATGGACTGCGAGCGCTTTGGCGCCCAGGGCATCACCGTGCACCCCCGACCAGACGAGCGACATATTCGCTACAGCGATGTGCTACAACTCCATAATGTGGTGACAACCGAATTCAACATTGAGGGCTACCCGGATGAGCGATTTATGAAAATCATTCGCGAAGTAAAACCGGCACAAGCTACGCTGGTACCCGATCCTCCCGGTGTGCTCACCTCCAATGCCGGGTGGGATACTCTACGTCATGCTGATTTCTTAAAAAAGATCGTGACAGAAATTAAGAAGGAAGGTGTACGCGTTTCACTTTTTGTTGGTGCAGACGAGCGCATGGTGGAGGCAGCCGCTGCATCCGGCACCGACCGGATTGAATTATACACGGAGCCGTATGCATCACACTATCATAAAAACAAAGAAGAAGCAATCGCTCCTTACATAAAAGCAGCCGCACGGGCCCATAGCCTCGGACTGGGTATCAACGCGGGCCATGACCTGGATTTACACAATCTTCGATTTTTAAAAGAGAATCTTCCTCACCTCGATGAAGTCTCCATCGGCCATGCGCTTATTTGTGATGCGCTCTATCTTGGGTTGGAGAATACCATCCAGCTTTACCTGCGAGAATTGCAATAGTCGTTATTGCTTAAATGGGTTGCCGGAGTCAAAGACCAATTCCTGATTTCGATTTTTAAAATCATACGAAGAGCCAAGTTCTCCACCATACGTCTTTTCAATATTCATCATGCGGCCGCCACCGGTGATTTGCCTAATGGCAAGACCGAGCAGTCGTTCAGATGGATCGCCCAGCGGGTTGAGTGCAGTATTGTCAAGATCAAGAATATTGGGCGTGAAGCCCTTGGCGTAGTCTGACTGATCAAGACTGTTAAATGATTTTACTACGATGGGCTGCATACCCCAGGTGTTCTTAAGATCATCGGCATTGTAGATGGAAAACGAACCAACATTTTTTCCAAGGGTAGTATTGCCGATAATAAACACATCCATGAATGGTTTGAGGCCGTTGATGAGTAACTCGCTTGCGGAGGCCGAGCGGGCACTGGTAAGTACATACACCCGGTTATTGCGCAGTTGGGCGCCTACGTTTTGAGGTTTGTTTGTGAACCGCGTATTGAGAAATTCGGGACCGTACTTTGGATCGTTGGTGATTTGCTTTGTCAAGGCGGCATTGTATTGACGCTTAACAAAAATTTTTGTGTTGTCCACCCCGTTGCCAATCAGGCTCGCCAGGTTTACGGTGGCACGCTCGGCACCACCGCTGTTAAACCGCAGATCAAGAACTAAATCAGTAATGCCGGCTGTTTGAAAGCGGGCAAAGACGGCATCCATCTCATCGTTGTACTGATTGTTGTCGGGTGATGGCCCAGTGACAAAGAGATTGTAGACGTAGTAAC
>JAIENH010000594.1 GCA_019751475.1 Cyclobacteriaceae bacterium | reverse complement strand
TGCTCTCAATCATTTCACGCTCAATGCCACCCAAAGATTGGTCAAGATCACGGTGTTCTTGTAAATATTTATCGAGTGACTGGCTCTCGCGGTTGGTTATTTGTTTACTAATCTTTAGCTGCCTCATCGTTGGGTATAAATGAAAAGATGGAAAACTCGCTTAAAACACACCTAAATCTGCTGGAGGAGTACCAGTCTGCAAGGGACGAAGAAGAATCGGATGTATTATTGCTGCAAGGTACGCTTTTTTGCCGGACTTATCGACAAGGCGACTCAATTACGGCAGGGAATCGGTTTTAAAAATACTTCTGCTTTTTCGTGCCATAACAGCTTACCTGTCTAACAATTTTCTGCTTGGCACGATTAAATGCTCACCATTTTACCGCGGGCTGAAGCCCGCGGCTATTAACTGTTAATACAACACTCCTATGGAGTTGTTATTTTTTAAAGGCGATCTCCCTGCCTAACTCCGGGCATTAATGCAGTTCATATGTGCAAGGCTATTTTATTCTGCGCATCACAGCTCGCTGGAGATTGTCTACGGAAAAGTTGGTGACATCTTGTGCTTTCTCTAGCAATTCCTTTCCGGAAGTTACTTCAAAAATCAGGTTATTGCCTACCAATTCATACGTAGATGTAAGGGTTATGCCTTGCACTTCAAAAATATTGTACAGCTTGTTTCCAAAAAGGTAGTCATTTAGCTCGAGGCCGCCACCCTCATCGGTTACGTAGGATGACTTTTCTTTATCGACCACTCGCAATACGTAATCTTTCACCATGGGCCGCGTGGGTGAAAGGTATTCCGTTTTCCACGTCCGTGAGTCGGTGCCCTGGATCTTTGCTACTGTGAATTTTATCTTGACGCTGTCCTTCAAACTCCCCTTGTTGTAGATGTGCATCATGCCTTCCCACATGCCCAGGCATCGATCACCAAACGACTGCTGTGAAAAGGAAGGTGATGCTGAAACTGTTAGCATCAGCATCACCCCTATTGCCTTATACCAGCGAGTCATTTTTTCTGCATCGTTGTGATGGGCCCGATTTTATTTTCTTCCAGCATTTTAAGGAATACCGGCAACTCGTCTTTCATCAACTTGTCCCACTCCGACTGCGCTTCTGTGAGTCTTGACTTCAGCAAGACATACACTTCCTTGTGTTGATCTGCCGGTGCAAAGTCGGCTGTGGAAATAGCTCCCGCCAAATAGCCAATCTTACCAGCGAGCATATCCGGGTAACGGACGTCATCCTGACCTGTGCCGGTGTACTTTAGTTGTATCAATTTGCCTTCCGTAAGCATGATCGTGCTATCAAGCTTTGCGATCGCATCGGTTACTTTCTTCATTCCTTTCTTAGCCTTAAGTACATCGCGCAAATCATATAGCTGCCTGCGCACTAGTTCTGCTTCATTTACAATTGCAGCCACTTGATTGACATCGGCATGCAGTTTCGCCAGCATATCTGTCTGTGCCTTCACATCTTCCAGCGTTCCATCCGAATTAGGATCTTTTACAACTGTAAGAGAAGAAGTGAACTTCTGCGTGCCAGTCGTCATAGAGATTGAGTACTTGCCTGGAGGTACTAAATACGTCTTGAATGAATTGCTGATGTGAGCAGGACGTGTACGGTCTTTACCGAGCGATACCCACTCTGCTCCCACGGGTAGGGTGCGCTGCGCTATTTCTTTTGCAGCTTTGCCTTGCATATCCCACCAAACACGGCCAATGCCCGCCTTGCCTTTTTGCTTGAATGTCTTCAAAGTATCTCCACCCGAATTTGTTATATAAATCTTAACACTGTCTTTGTCAGAATTTTGCCAATAATTTATGGAAGCTCCATAGGGAGGATCCTGCCCCCACGATTCGTTGGGGAACACTTCCATCGTGCTGGTCTTAGGTTGAAAGCGGTATACATCCTTGGGATTAAAAAGTGCTGCCTGTGCGGTGGATGCCGTGGCTGGTAGTTGTTGCAGCGGTGACAAGTCGTCCAATATCCAAACACCACGGCCATATGTACCAATCACCAGATCATTGAAATGCTCTTGCACATCAATCCAATACATAGGTGATGGTGGCAAGTTGCTCATGAACTTCTGCCAGTTTTCACCATCATCAAACGAAACGTAAAGCGTACTCTCCGTGCCCAGGTACAACAGACCCTTCCTTATCGGATCTTCTTTCACCATCCGGCAGTAATTCAGATTTCCAGGCTCAATACCCTTCACAATTTTTTTCCACGTTTTACCAAAGTCAGTGGTGCGATACACATAGGGTTGAAAATTCCCAACCTCATGAAAATCTACCGTGATGTATGCTTTGCCATCGGCCCACTTTGATGCTTCGATGTTGCGCACCGTGCCCAGCGGAGGCAAGTCAGTAATATTCTTCGTGAGATTTGTCCAGTCTTTTCCATCGTTAGTGCTCAACTGCACAAGGCCATCATTTGTGCCAGCCCAAAATACACCTTGCTTCACTGGGGATTCTTCAAATGCATAAATCACGTTCGCATATTCCACACCAATGTTATCCGGAGTAAGGCCACCTGATTTTTGTTGCTTCGTTTTGTCGTTTAGCGTCAGGTCGGGACTAATCACTTGCCATGTCTGACCCGCATTGGTAGTGCGATGTACAACCTGACTGGTGACATACAAGGCATTGTTATGCGAAGAAATCAAAACTGGAAATGTCCATTGAAAGCGATACTTCACTTCACTGGCCGGATGACCTGCAGCATATTCAGGCCACACTTCCACTTGGCGGAACTGGCGATTCTTCACATTATAACGAGTTACAACTCCACCAACAGCGCCAGTACCCGATGCACTTGAATATACAATGTCAGGATTTTTAGGATCGGCTGTAGCAAAGCCGCTCTCGCCACCGCTTACATCGTGCCACATGCCTGGAGAGATGCCGCTGCCAAGAAACGAGTTTACAAGACTGCGACTCGGGCCTCGCATCGATGGGCCGTCCTGACGATTTACCAATACATTGTAAGGAACGTAATTGTCAGTGGTGACGTGATACAACTGTGCAATTGGCAAAATGGTACGCTGCCACGTTTTTCCGCGATTGCGCGAGATGGAAACACCACCATCGCCAGCCACTACCATTCGGTTACCATCGGTAGGATCAATCCACAAATCGTGATGGTCCCAGTTGGGCTGAGTGGCAAAACTTACCGGCTCAGTAGTGCGCCCTCCATCAATGCTGGTAAAAAATGATGATGTCATGAAATGAATTTCGTTCGGATTATCAGGCGAAGCGGTGGCTCTAGTGTAGTATGCCTGTCGTCCTGCAAGATTGCGGTTCGAGCTTACCAACGTCCAGTTTTTCCCTTTATCGTCCGTGCGCCAAAGTTCGCCTGATTCAACTTTGTCTTTATCGTTGAGTTTTTCAAGACCATCACCCGTCTCAATCAATGCGTAGATGCGATTCGCGTCAGCGTTTGTAGTGGCAAAATCAATTTTTCCAATCGGGTCTTCCGGCAACCCATTGCCTTTCAGTTTTGTCCATGTCTCACCACCATCGGTCGACATATGAATGCCACTGCCTGGGCCGCCACTGGTACGATTCCATGTGCGCAATGAAAGCTGCCACATTCCTGCAAAGAGAATTCGAGGGTTTGCTACATCCATTACTAGATCAGAGGCTCCGGTATTTTCATCCACAAACAAAACCTGCCTCCATGATTTTCCGCCATCGGTAGATTTGTAAATGCCCCTCTCCTTTTGGGGAGCATAGGCGTGACCCAGCGCAGCCACATATACCACATCGGGATTTTGCGGATGTACCACAATCCGTGAGATGCGGCCTGTATTTTCAAGACCAAATGGATTCCAGGTTTCTCCTCCATCGGTGGATTTCCACACGCCATTACCGATAGAAACGTTTGAGCGAATTGAACTCTCACCCGTGCCAGCGTAGACCACTTGCACATCAGAAGGTGCTACCGCTAGTGCTCCAATTGAATGCACGGATTTATCATCAAATACAGGCTTCCAATTCAAGCCTCCGTCTGTTGTCTTCCAAATGCCACCCGAAGCAGCACCCGTGTAATAAACATTGGTATTGCCTGGTATGCCAATAGCGCAGGTTACCCTATTGCCTATGGGCCCGATGTGTCGGAACTTGAGTTGATCGATTTCTTCTTTTTTCAGGCTTTGGGATTGTCCTGTGAGATGCCATAGCATCAACACACACAATATGCAAAGAGATAGTGCTTGCCGTTGCATTTTTCGGTGAGTTTGGTTGGTGAATAGCAAGGATAGCGGAATCCCTACATTAAAAAAAGTGAATTTTGAGAGATGACCTGTCAGGAGATCAATTCAACTAGGTTATGGTTCGGTAAGAATTGTTGATGAAGATTCTATGAGTGTTTTTGACATTTCCAGGAGCTTAATAACCTGCTCTCTGCTTACACCCTCAAAGTCTTCCAGAAAAAAATCAATGGACTCTCCCGTTTCGATATAATCGAAAAGATTTTTAATGGGTACGCGAGTTCCAGTAAAGACAGGTGTGCCTCCTAATATTTCAGGATCAATCGTGATGATCTGTTCTTTCTTCATTCTCTAGTTCAATACAAAATTAACGAAACTAATAGTTGAATCAATGTGCTATCGGTTATACCACAAGGAAATCGCCTTTAAACATACTTCTGCTTTTCGTGCCATAATAACTTACCTCTTTAACAACTTTCTGCTTGGCACGATTAAATGCTCACCATTTTACCGCGGGCTGAAGCCCGCGGCTATTAATGCAACACTCCTACGCAGTTGCTATTTTATTAAAAAGATTTCCCTATGTTAAACCAAAGCTGCTTCATATTCATCCGTCAATGTCTTCACAATATCAGCCATAGGTCTAATGGAGTTAACATATTCGATAGCTGGCCCTGCGCACCACACCGTTTTGTAGGTAGCACCAAAGGCGGCCTTCTCCACCGCTTTCATTCCGCGAAGGGCTATAATCATCTTGGCATACTTCTTCAATGTCTTGTTGTTATTCAGTATCCACTCCAGCAGGTTGGCTTTGGTACCCAATTGATGCACATACGGTGTATTGATTACCGTGAGTGCTGAGCCCGACAGTTTAGTGGTGCGCACAATGTCTTTCTCACCGTAGTCAATCATGGCTTGCTTGTACTCAGGCGTAATGTCTGCTTCTTCGCATGCAATGAAAATGGTACCTATGGAGGCACCGGCAGCACCCCAGTCCATCACTTCTTTTAATTGTTCCCCCTTACCAATGCCCCCGGCTGAAATCACAGGAAGGCTGCAATTCTCCGTTAGTTGACGGATGAGTTCTTGTGGAGAAATGTTACCGGCATGACCACCTGCACGATTGTTGACGGCAATCACGGCATCCGCACCAAGCGCCTCTACCACCTTGGCATATTTTAAATCAACAACATCACAAAAAACTTTTATACCCAGTGGCTTACATTGTTCGATTACTTCCCGCGGACTACCAAGCGAAGTGATGATGTAATCAACTTTTAACTCCAACAATGTTTTGAGTTGTGGCTTGTACTTGGGATTTGACTTGTTGACGATCAGGTTTACTCCGAAAGGTTTATTGGATGCTGCTTTGATCTCTTGTATGGCGGCACGCAACTCCTGGTCGGTGCGATAGTTCAATGCAGGGAATGCTACCGTCACACCATTAGCCAAAGCAGCCTTCACCATCTTGGTATTGGAGATGAGAAACATGGGTGCTACGATCACCGGGTAGTCAATGCCTAAGAGTTTGTCTAGCGTCATGCGAGGTGGAAGTTGTACAATTTGGTAAGTCAAAATTATTTACGGCACTCAATCATCCAATCCCAAGGATAAGGCGCTTTCATCCAGGATGGCGGAGAATCAAATTCCGTGTTCCAATCATATTCAATGCGCTCCAGTGCAGTGATAGTGAGTCCTACCCTATCGGTAATCACGTATAGTTCTTGTTCGGAATAATGCTTGGTCGGCACACCATCAATGTGAATTATGCCTTGTATAATACTGCGCTTGTCGGCTTTGAAGTACGCAAGTTCATGAGCCGGTATCTTTTCAGTGCGTACACCCTCTCTTCCGTACCAATCCATCATTCGCCAGGAAGAAAACAATACGGACTCAAGTGAAGGAACAACAATCATCGTGTTACCACCGGGTCGCAACGAACGTGCAATATTTCTGAACATCTCGAGGTCGCGATCAATCTCCGGCAGCATGATCACATTGCAGCAAAACAAAAAATCTGCAGGCGGAATGCGAATACCTTTTCGACTGAGATCGGCTTGCTTATAGCGAATGTTTGAAAACCCTCTGCCCCTCGCCTGCTTCAGGCATTCACTGGAAATGTCAAGGGCGAGCACTTCCTTAAAGGCAGGTGACAGATAAGGAAATGCTTTACCTGTGCCACAGCCAAAATCAATGGCTTGATGAGCCGGATTGGCATGTTTAGAAAAGTATTTTTTTAATACCTTATTCTTATCACTCTGAAAGACATCAAAAATCTGATCTTCGTAGTCGGGAGCAATTTTGTTCCAGTGTTTTTTCTGATCCATGGCTACTCCCCGGGATGATATTGCCGCTCCACATGACGCAGATAGTCTTCCTTATAAAACCATACGTCTTTAAAAATTCCCTGGCAGTATAATATTGTTTGATCATTGAAGTGAGGAGATGCAGGATCACTACTGCTGCCACCCGTTACCACGGCTTTTGCTTTTACTTTCTTTCCAAACTCTACGGCCGCCACAAAACTATTGCCGACATAACCATACATCTTTTTCGTTCCTTCAAATCTCCGACTACCATACGCTGCCAGCGATCCCCAATAAGAAGATGTGAAGGGTACAGCAATACTGGGCTTCGTATCGTCAAATATTGATTCAATTTTTCCTGTCAAGCGCTGAAAGCGATTGATGCCTCCCCAGGGTTGCTTCCACGAACCAAAGTCGCGGGTGAGTTCGGCCACCATTCCCGCCAGGGCTTTGGTCTTTTCTCTATTGGATGTTTGTGTCTCAAGGAAGTCGATGGTAGCAAGCTGATCTAACCGAGACGGTATTTTTGCACTGACATCTTGCCGCAATCGCTGCGCCCAAAAGATAGCAAGTGTTGTGGGCACTGATGATACTCCGAAACGCAAATCCCAGTTGCGCAAGAGTTCAATAGGACCTGCATATTTTGTGCGAAGTGTATCATTCGCTGCCGCGACATCATCATATGCTTTGATAAGTGCAGGCAACAATTTCTCAAAACCAGGCAAATAAGAATCGTGTGCTACCGTGATCAATTTATCAATGGTAAAATCCTTTTCGTCTTTCAAGACGCGCACGGCATGAATGCCTCTCGCGTTCTCGGCATCGGGAGCCATGTAAACAGGATAGGCACTTTTATCCGGGCTGCTCGATGACGCAGCGGTGAATGGCGTAGAGTTACAGTTTTGGATCCATCCGTTTCCGGGATTATAAATATGTACCGATTCATCTACGGTGTGCAAACCCTTCCATTCCGTTGCCGGGTTGCTGCCGTCAAGCGGAATGCTGGAATCAAATTTTGAATCGCGTACAGGAATAAAATTGCCGTGCCAGTATGCGATGTTACCCTGATCATCGGCATAAACTGTATTGTTGGACGAATTGGTACGCAAATCCATCGTCTTTTTGAAATCATCGAATGTCCTGGCCTTGGTGCGCATGTAGGATTGCGTAAGCGCCTTGAGCGGCTCTTGCATCATCTTAATGCTTATCCATTTGTCGCCTCGTTGGGCAATAACAGGGCCGTGTATCGTGCGATACACTTGAAACTCTCTTCGGCTTAATCCTGATGCAGTTTTATAAGCGATGCTTACCTTTTCTGGTAGCAACGGCTTCAACTCCTTTCCATATTTGTAAAAGGCTTTTGCTCCTTTCTTGACAATGGTCTCCGCATATTCATCCACTGCATCGGCACCCGTGGTGGTATGCATCCAACCACAGTGTTCGTTAAAGCCCTGATAAATGAAAAACTGACCCCACGTAGAGGCACCATAGGCATTAAGTCCTTCATCGCTGCTCATCTGCAATTCGCAACGGAAATAAAATGAGGTATGAGGATTAATCAATAGCAGCGGATTGCCGCTGGCACTTTTGGACGGTGCAATCGCAAAACCATTTGAGCCTTTGGGTTCAGGCATTCCCATACCATCGTCACTTGCTTCTTGTTTGATCGCAATCGGTAGTTTGCCGTAAAATTCTTTGAGCTCGGTCAGTGATACCGACTCAATATCACCCCCGATACTACCTTCACTGAACAGAAATGGCATCCACGGCTGAAAGCGCTTTATCAATTTTGGTTTTGTCTCCGGATGTGTGTAGAGATAGAAATTAATTCCATCCGCGAAAGCGTTACAAATTTTCTGCAACCACTCCGGGGCCGTCTTATACACGGTGATGGCCTTAGTCGTGTCCATGAAAAGGCGCATCCGCAGATCGTTGTAGATAAAGTTCTCTCCTTCTGCCTCTGCGAGACGCGCAGTGGCCGTCAGGTAATTTCGCTCAATGCGAGGAAAATCCGCTTCGCACTGCGCATACAACATACCAAATACAGCATCGGCATCGGTCTTGCCTGATATGTGAGGAATTCCCCATGTGTCGCGTGTGATGGTAACCTGGCGAGCTTGCTGTTGCCAGCGCGAGATTTCATCGGCTGAAAATGATTGCGCCAAGCCAGCCAACGGCAACAACCACATGATAAGAATACGATTCATAGAGTTTTATAACTCCTGAAAAGTATTCAAAGTTTTTTAAGAAGGCTAATGGAATTATCCGGGGATCAATTCAAAGATGTGCCTGCACCTGGCGAGCTGCCTGGTTTGCTTTTCTGCGGGCTTCCTCAATCGACTGCCCACGAGCAAGACACACACCCATCCTGCGCTCACCCATTACCTCTGGTTTGCCAAACAGTCGCAATTGCGTATCTGGTTCATTCAGCGCATCTTCTAATCCCGAAAAAGATACATTTTTCGAATGCCCTTTGACGAGTATCACACTGGAAGCAGATGGGCCAACCTGGCGGATGACCGGAATGGGCAATCCAAGAATGGCGCGCACGTGCAAGGCGAACTCCGACAAGTCCTGCGAGATCATTGTAACCATGCCTGTATCATGTGGCCTGGGTGAAAGTTCACTGAAATAGACGGCATCTCCTTTCACGAAAAATTCAACACCAAAAATGCCTGTGCCGCCCAACTCATTCACCACCGCCCGTGCAATGTTTTGCGATTCCTTCAAGGCTGCCGGTGTCATGGGGTGTGGTTGCCAGGACTCCTGGTAGTCGCCATGTTCTTGTCGGTGGCCAATAGGTTCGCAAAATGAGACTCCATCTTTATGGCGAATGGTGAGCAGGGTGATTTCAAAATCATATTCGATAAAACCCTCCACGATAACTTTACCGCTGCCGCCACGCGCTCCTTCCTGCGCATACGTCCAGGCGGTGTCAATGTCTTCTTGCTTCTTGACAACACTCTGCCCCTTTCCAGATGAACTCATGATAGGCTTCACCACGCAGGGCATTCCAATGAGTTTGATCGCTGATGCAAACTCCTCTTTGGTGGATGCAAATTTGTATGGTGATGTTTTCAACTTAAGCTTCTCTGCGGCTAGCGTGCGGATACCTTCGCGATTCATGGTAAGTTTTGCTGCAAGGGCCGTGGGAATTACGTTGAAACCTTCCTTCTCCAGCTGCACCAACGTATCGGTAGCTATGGCCTCTACTTCCGGTACGATAAAATCAGGTTTCTCCTGATAAACCAACTCTCGTAGGGCTGCCCCATCCAACATAGAGATAACGTGACTGCGATGAGCCACCTGCATAGCCGGAGCGTGCGCGTAACGATCAACAGCGATGACTTCAACACCGTACCGCTGAAATTCGATCACCACCTCTTTGCCCAACTCACCGCTGCCCAGCATCATTACTTTTGTTGCACCTGTCGTTAACGGTGTGCCAATAGTCCGTTTTGATTGAATACTCGCCATGGTTACTTCTTCGTAAAGGTGAGTTTGAAGTAGATGAGCAATACGCTGAGAATACCGATAATGCTATTGGCTACAATCACTGGCCACAGCATCAGCGCGATGCCGTAGGTTAGCCACACTACTGTGCTCGTCACCACAATAAAGAGCATGGTAAGACTCAAATCTGTAGCACTGCGTGTCTGCCAGACCTTATATACCTGGGGAATAAATGTGATGCTCGTTAAAAATGCGCCAAAGTGGCCAACCCATTCTATCCAGTTCATGCTGTTGTGATTATTTTCGTTTCAATTTACTCGCCCAATACTGGGCTTCTTTTTGTCGCTGCAAGGTACCCTCTTTTATTAATTGCGCCAGTCGTGCATTCATGGTTCCCTGCGAGGTGAGATGATAGTGGCCGCAGTCATCGCATTGATATACATTCACCGGCCCTGATCGCGCACCATAATCAAAGTGTGTATGCGCTTCGATAAGTGCATCTTCAGCAATTTCCTGCGAAGGGTAGGATTTTTTGTGGCTAATGCACTTTATCATTTAACTTGCTGCAAAATAAAAAACGAATGAAGATAGCGGAAATCCACACAAAAAAGGGTGTTATGAAAATCAAGTTTTTTGAAAAGGATGCACCCAATACCGTCAAGAATTTTACTGACCTGGCCCAAAAGGGTTTTTACGATGGCCTGATCTTTCACCGGGTCATTCCAAACTTCATGATTCAGGGCGGCTGCCCGGACGGTTGCGGTTCCGGTGGTCCCGGCTATACCATTGACTGCGAATTGACAGGCGAAAATCAGTACCACGATCGCGGGGTGATCTCTATGGCCCATGCCGGTCGCAATACCGGAGGATCCCAATTTTTCATTTGCCACACGCGCCAAACCACCAAGCATCTTGACCGCAACCATACCGTGTTCGGAAAAGTCTTCGAAGGTGAAGAAGTGATTGACCAAATCAGGCAAGGAGATGTAATGGAAAAAGTGGTGGTGAAGGAAGTTGAGAGCGTTTGAACCCCGATGATAAGCGTAGTTCGCACCAATTCCGAAAACCCCGACTTTGTATCACTTGTAGCACAACTGGATGCAGACCTCGCTGTCAGAGATGGTAGCGATCATTCATTCTACGCGCAGTTTAATACCATTAACAAAATAAAGCATGTGGTACTGGCTTATGATGGTGGCAAAACCGTTGGCTGTGGAGCTATCAAACAATTTAGCCCGGAGGCCATGGAAGTGAAACGCATGTATGTGCTTCCTGAAGTAAGGAACAAAGGTGTAGCCTCGCGTGTGCTTACCGAATTGGAAACCTGGGCGGCAGAACTTGGCTACCACTCGTGCGTGTTGGAGACCGGCAAGCGTCAGCACGAGGCGATCGCGCTTTATACAAAAAGCGGATACGCTATAATTCCAAACTCTGGCCAATATGCAGGTGTAGAGAACAGCGTGTGTTTTGAGAAACGGGTGAAGTAAGAACGTCAGACTCAAGTAATTTTGCCCCTTTTCGAAAAAGTTGGGCTGCACGGAGATTTCTGGAAATTGAAGTAAGATTACCAGCTTTCGAGCAGGGTATTCGCTCACCACAAATTCTTCCCGTTCCGTCAAAATCTTTCCTATTTTTATAGGAAACATAAAACGCCATTTCGCATGCTACAGTCTCCCCTGCTTCAATCAAATCCTTATCTCTATACCTTTCTGCCGGTGTTGTACATGGTCTGGTCCGACTCTGTACTCACTCCTTCTGAGATCCGT
>JAIENH010000121.1 GCA_019751475.1 Cyclobacteriaceae bacterium | reverse complement strand
TGTAACCCCATATTTCCTGCTGGCCGTTTACCAGCACTTCATCCGGTGCACCGAAAACCATGAAAATCATACCACGGTCGGTCTTCCAGCCTTCTTTGTAGGATGTGAAAAAATAATTGGCAAACTCCACTCGCTTAAAATAGTTGCGCATAAAATTCTTCGCGCGCTCTTTGTCGCCTGTGATTTCCAGCACTACCTTATCAAACTTTGCTTTATCTTCTCCCGCCAGTCCGATCTTGTCATTTTCTTCGCGCGTAGTCACAAACAGCAAAGGTCCTTTTAAGTCGCCCAATTTATTGTAGCGCGGATAGGGATCGTTCATCACAAGAAAAGAAAAGCCTTCAGCCGAAAGTGTGTCTTCCTGGCCCAGGTAGAGGCCGGGTTTCTTGAAGGGGCCTATTGTATTTCCGGGAGTTATTGAAAAGGTGGAATCCGGAAAAAGAAAACGATCCATCTTCAATTCTTTATCAGCAAAGGGCGGTGATGGCGTGGGAAAATTGTCTTTGTAATAAGAGAAATGTATCGGCTTGCCAAAACCACTGCCCCGCACCGTATAACTACCCGCAGACGAAATATAGGAGCGCCACCGTTTTTCTCCGCCCTGCTCTTGGTAGCCATTCACCGGATAGTGCGCCTCAATCTGCTTGAAAAAGTACCAGTTCTTGCCTGTATTGGGATTGGTGACTTTCACCGCAAGGAGCCAGGGTTTCTCCGGCTTAGCAAAGCGGAAACTACCCTTCACCTTTCCGTTTTGAAGCACAACAGAGTCGGCTGGGAGGATGATGCCACCCATGCGTTGGTTGTAGGAGTCACGCTTCTCCCACTGCAGGGTGTAGGAAGTCTGGTTTTTGGTGGTGGTTGTCAATTCATAAAACACCGCGATGCTGTCGCGTTGCCTTACCGGGCGAAGATCCACCGTCACTTCGCCCTGAAGATTGTACCAGTAGTTAAAATTTATGCTGCTCACCGATTGACCATAGCCCGCTATGGTCGTGGTGATCAAAAAAAGTAAAAGGGTAATCCGCCTCATTCAAAGACCATTGTATGCAGTAAATTAACGAAGAAACGCCCAAAAATGGTGCATCGGTAAAACACGTATTTTTGGGGCGCTTATGTCAAAAATATACACGACCGAAATAACGTCTGGCCAGCTTGCGTCTGATAACCCTCTTCACCAGCGATTGCTCAAACCCTACGTGGTGGCGAATGCATGGATCGCGGGCGATCTCCTGGAAGTGGGTTGTGGCGAAGGCCGTGGCATTGACAGGATGCTACCTTCTATACGGTCGTACACGGCCATTGATAAAATAGAGTCGGCCATTGCTGAACTTCGGATCAAGCATCCTTCCGGGAAATTTCTGAGTGGTGAATTGCCTCCCCTGCCCTTTGGGGATAACTCTTTCAATTCGGTGGTAAGTTTTCAGGTGATTGAGCACATCGAAGACGATCTTTTGTTTCTACAAGAAATTCATCGCGTGCTTCGGCCCGGTGGCGTGGCGCTTATTACTACACCCAACCGGCCACTGTCGCTTTCGCGAAATCCGTGGCACATCCGTGAATATACACCTGCAGAACTAACGGCCCTAGCCAAAAAAGTTTTTTCATCCGTGGAGATGAAAGGAATTGCCGGAAATGAAAAAGTGATGACGTACCACGAGCGCAATCGGAAGTCCGTTCAAAAAATAATGCGATGGGATATACTGGATCTTCAGCATCGCCTGCCGGCCTCGTGGCTGCGCGTGCCCTACGAGTGGCTCAACCGGCTCAACCGAAACAAACTTCAAGGCGCTGCCGATGAATTAGTAACGAGCATCTCACATGAAGATTACCAGGTAGTCGATCGTGCTGACACGGCCCTGGATCTTTTCCTGATCGTTCGAAAATAAAGTGCCCTTAGAAATCGGAGGGGTCTGCGCCTTCGCGAATCTGTAAGTTTTGAACAATTCGCTCGTAAGCTGACTCAAATATTTTTGCCTGCTCCTGCTCGCCATTTTCGTAAAGAATGCGCTGCAATTCACTCAGCGTATAAAGCGCCTTCCGTACTTCCAATGAAATACCGCCAAATTTTCTGATCTCATAGGTTGCCAACTCATCTGCACGTGTACCTAATGTTTTTGCTACGTCAAGTGCCATTGCCTTTTCACCTACGCGATAGAGTAATTCCACCTGGCTCACGGTTGTAATATCATACGGCACACCTTTGTCAGGCATTTTTTCAAAGTTGAACAAGAGCGCACTCTTGGCGCGGGTAGTGTCACCTTCATCGAGAAGGGCTTCCACCAATGAGTTGAATGAGCCTCTCTGATTTTGCACAAAACCGCGATAGTCTTCGGTAAAATAAAGTTTTGGATTATCTAGGCCACGGTAGCCGAAATCTTCAATCATCTTGCGATATGAAGAGTTTGTGTTCACCAGATTCTCGCGGTCTTTGCGATTGTTACGCACAGGCAACACACGGTAGGCATTACCTTCTTGCACTACATACGGACGCAGGTCAAGGTTAAGTTGCTGCAACGAAGTGTTGTTAAGGTAGATTGGCCGCTCCCACTTATTGGTGGCGAGAATATCCAGGAAAGCGAGGTCTTTCTTCTCAAGCACATTTCCCTTTAAACGGAAGCGCATTTGATCAACCATAAGGCTGTCCATTCCTGGAGGAATAATGCCCATCTTCCGCACCATCTCCTTGTCAACCTGGAGAGTGAATACTTTGCTTGGAACAATATTGCTACGCTCGTAGCGCAATTGCGAGTAGTTTTTCTTCAGCAAATCAAGGAACTGCTCAACATCAATGCTGGGGATTTTAAGATCGGTATAGTACAGCACATCGTTTGGGCCGCCTTGCTTATAATGATCAAGCGTAAGCGTGTACTTAAAAGGCTCCGACTTGTTTTGTTTCGTCATCGACTGCTCGATGTACCAGTCGGTATTGTAGTAGCTGAATACCACCACGCGCAGATCATTGCGGTATTCTTCCACCTCTTGTGCATACCACAACATGAAGGTGTCATTATCACCTCCGGTGAAGATAATTCCATTCTGATCGCAGGAAGCGAGGTAATTTTTTCCGGAATCAACCGAGAAGAACCGTCCGTGGCGATTGTGATCATCCCAACCTTCGGCTGCCATGAGCGCTGGTGCTGACAATGCCAATACGGTAGCAGCCACAGCACTCGTCTTTGCATTTTTCAAAAACCGGCCTAAAAATTCTGCAATGCCAATCACAGCAAACCCAATCCAAAATGTGAAAGCATACGTAGAGCCAGCATAGATATAGTCGCGCTCGCGCGGTTCAACCGGTGGCGTATTGAGGTAGACCACAATAGCCACACCCGTCATGACAAAGAGCATTGCCACCACGGCAAAGTTTTTGGTGTCTTTCAAAAACTGATAAAACATACCGATCAGGCCCAGGAAAAAGGGAATCATAAAATAGTTGTTCCGCGCTTTGTTGTTTGCCAACTCCGCGGGCAGTTTTTCAAACCATCCACGCGGGCCAAGCCAATCGGCTCCCTGAATGTCACTTTCGCGTCCGGCAAAATTCCACATGATGTAGCGCATGTACATGTGCCCAATCTGTTGGCGGAACATGTAGGCTATGTTTTGCACAAACGAAGGCTTCTGCCCTTCCTTTATGCCCATAATGCTCATGTAAGAATCTTTGTACTCAGGGTTCCACATCCGCGGCAAGATGGTTTCCTGACCGGGTTCATAGACATAATCCGTTTTCCGATCGGTAATTTCATATTTTTCCTTACCCTTCGTGTAAACCGGTGCTCCGTCTTTGTAATCAATCACCCTGGCTGTGTAGTAGGGCCCGTACAATAGCGGCCGACTGCCATATTGCTCACGTTTCAGGTAGCGCACAAATGACATCACATCTTTCGGAGCATTCTCGTTAATAGGCGTATCAAAGTTTGAACGAATGACAATGATGGCGTACGATCCATAGCCGATAAGGATAAAGGCCGTTGACAGTAAGAAAATATTTAACACCGGCTTGTTTTTCAAATGTGAGTAGCGAATACCATACACCATTCCTCCCAGCAGCAACAGAAAAAATACAATTACACCCGCTCCAAAAGGAAGCCCGAGGTTATTCACAAAGAAAATTTCAAACCATCCGGCCAACGAAGGAAGGCCCGGCACAATAAAGTCGTTGATGAAGAGCACCAAGCCACCGCTCACCGCCAACGCTGCAAAAATTCCCCAACGGGTAGGCTCATACTTCTTAAAATAGTAGATCAACGCAAGTGCGGGAATGGTTACGAGGTTCAACATGTGAATGCCGATCGAAAGCCCCACGATGTATGCAATGAATACCAGCCAGCGGTTAGCTGCGCTGTCATCTTCAATAACATCCCATTTCAAAATTCCCCACACCACAAAGGCGGTGAAGAAAGCAGACATGGCATAGACTTCCGCTTCCACAGCAGAAAACCAAAATGATTCGGAGAACGCATAGGCCATCGAACCTACCAACCCGGCTCCCATCAGCGTCCACACCTGGCCAACTGTCAGCTCTGCATCATTTTTCACACCCATGATCTTTCTGCCAAAGAGTGTAATCGACCAAAACAAAAACAGGATGGTAAAAGCGCTGGCCAGCACACTCATGAAGTTGATCCAATACGCCACTTTCAACGGATTGCCAAAAGCAAGGAAAGAAAACATGCGACCCAGCAGCATAAACAACGGTGCTCCGGGCGGGTGCGACACTTCCAATTTATAGGCCACGGCTATGAACTCACCACAATCCCAATAGCTGGCGGTCTCTTCAAACGTAAGCCAGTACACAATCAGGCCAATGGCAAAAGCGACCCAGCCAGACAGATTATTGATCTTTTGAAAATTCATGCGTGTATAAAAAACTTGAAGGGGCGAAAATAGTCAATAGTCGATAGTCCCACGCCAGCAATTGTCATTTTTTCGGGTTTGGCTGATAAAACGCTGTTCTTACCTTCGCAGGTATGAGGGTACCGTTTCTTTCCTTGCAACCCCAGCAGGAACTTATTCGCGAAGAACTGGAAAAGGGTTTCAAAAAGGTGCTGGATGGCAGCCAGTATATTTTGGGAAAAGAAGTGAAAGCCTTTGAGCAGGCTTATGCCGAATACTCCGGCACGCGTCATTGTATCGCTGTCGCGAATGGTATGGACGCCCTCACCATTGCCCTGTCGGTGTTGGGCATCGGGTCCGGAGATGAAGTGATTGTGCCTGCTCTCACCTGCGCTCCTACATGGATGGCCGTGGCCCGCACGGGTGCTACCATCGTTGCAGCTGACGTAGATGAAAAAACATTTAACGTTACCGTTGATACCATAGCTCCACTGGTGTCGCGCAAGACAAAAGCGATTGTGCCTGTAAACCTATACGGCCGACCGGCAGACCTTGAGCGTATCGTTGACTTTGCTTCGTCAAAGAATATTTTTGTTGTGGAGGACAATGCACAAGGTCATGGTGCAGCCATTTCCGGAAAGAAGACCGGCAGCGTTGGGCATATTAACGCCACCAGTTTCTACCCAACAAAAAATCTTGGAGCCTTGGGCGATGGCGGGGCCATCACCACCAACGATTATGAGCTTAATCAGAAGGCACGGTCATTTAGAAACTATGGATCAACAGCACGCTTTCAGCATGAAGTGATCGGAATCAATTCAAGACTGGATGAATTGCAAGCAGCTTTTCTCCGCGTTAAACTTCGGCACCTTGATGCATGGAATGAAGAAAGAAGAACACTTGCTCATAAAATACAGCGAGAACTAATCGGTGTGGGCGATTTATTCTTTCCTGAAGATGCCTCCTCTGTTTATTCCGTCTATCATCTCTTGGTAGCTACTACACAAAAGCGAGATAGCTTGCGCAGCTTCTTGCAACAACAGGAAATCGAGATGGACATTCACTACCCCCTGCCTCCGCATTTACAGAAAGCATTTGCCAGAAGGGGTTATGCAAGCGGTAGCTTTCCGGTAACGGAAAAAATATGCCACCAAATTCTTAGTTTACCCTTGTGGCCGGGTATGGGTGAAGAAAATACGAATTACATGGTGGATCAGGTAAAACGATTTTTCAAAAAATAAGCACTACCGTACAAAGTCAGGCAGCACTTCGCCACCCACAAAATAAATGATGGTGCTAAAAATAAGCGCCCAGGCTGAAGCGCTGATGAGCATGTAAAGAATGATTTTCTCTTTTGGGCTGCCTGAACTCACCGCCAGCAACGTGCCCCCGATGGGCGTGAGAAACAAAGGAGTCAAAAATGCCACACCTACCAATCCATATTTTTTCCAAATGACCACAAACCTCCGGTTTCCGGGTGTAAATTTTTTCTTCTTGTTAAAAAAGCGATCCATGATGCGCGTGCGCACCCATCCACCGAAGTACGTAAGAGCAACGACCACTGTCATCATAGCGCCAATGGTGACGAGCACCGTGGTAACGAAATGAAGCCGGGCAGCAAAACCAAACATCGGCCCCAGGATAAACTTGAGCATGGCCGACAAAAAAACAGGAATAGCCTTCAGTATCTCCTCCATCATAACTTCTCCCCAAAACTTAAATCACCCGCATCGCCCAGGCCTGGCACGATATAAAAATTCCCGTTCAGTCGCTCATCAATAGAAAAGGTCCACAAATGTGAAATGGCCGGTACCGCGTGGCGAAGATAGTCGATGCCCTCGGGCGCAGCAATGACAGACGCAAGATGAAGAGCCGCAGGCCTGCCGTGGTTTGCCAACGTCTTGATAGTCTCGGTAATAGATTTGCCGGTGGCCAGCATGGTGTCGATCAAAATCAGCGTTTTGTTTTCTAACGAGGGAGCACCCACATAGCCCGTTTGAATGGATAATTCCTCACCTCCTTCTTTTCTGAATGCCCCGATGAAGCCTACATCCGCCTTGTCAAAGTAATTTTGAAATCCCTGTAGAAAGGGCAAACCGGCCCGGAGCACCGTCATCAGCACTACATCCGTTTGGGGCAACGGTACATTCGCAGAGCCCAACGAAGTTTTTACTATTGCCGGGCTATAGGTTAGGGTCTTAGAAATTTCGTACGCCATGATTTCACCCAGGCGCGTGAGGTTATGGCGAAATCGCAAGCGGTCTTTTTGAATAGCCTCATCGCGCAGTTCCGCCATAAAGCGGTTTGCGATAGACGCGGTATCTCCTAGCGAGTGAACAATCATGAATTAGTCTGCGGCAAGAAATTTAGATAGAAAGACGATGAATCAAAAAAAATTATTGTGCAGCCAACTCGTAGGCCTGCCGATAGTGTTTAATAAGATTTTTCCAGTCGAAGGCGGCTGAATAGTTTTCCACATTGTTTCGCTGCATGATGCGCTCCCTGCGCGATTGGGTAAGAAACCGATGTAGTGATACAGACAGTTGCCGTGCACTCCAGTCGAAGGTGCGCTTGCCCCGCTCAATCACAAACATGCCATTCTTCTCATAGTCCGGGAAGTTTTGTGTGAGGTAGTCGCCAAACCCTGACAAGTCACTTGTGACAGAAGGTACACCGCTGGCAAGACATTCGAGGGGCGTATATCCCCACGGCTCATAGTAACTGGGGAACACCCCTAAGTGACATCCACGCACAAACTGGCTGTAGTCCATTCCAAAAAGCGGATTGGTAGATGTTATGAAATCGGGGTGATAGACAATTTTCACTTTGTCCTCCGGGCGGTTCATCAAATTTCTTCTTACCAAAAACTGCAAAATATCATCTCCTTCTTCATTGGTGAGTTTGTGTGTGACCACCAACGGCAGCTTGTTACTCTTCCAGCTTTGGATTGTTCTTCGGTAGCGCAACTTCCAATAGTCTTCTACAAAATCGTTGAGGTTGGGCAGTCGGTTGTCTTGTCGCGTGGTGGAGGCATAGAACAATCCCTTGCCAATTTCCTTTTCAATAGCTTCGCACGTCTGACGTATCTCTTCCATCATCGCCCTCGATTGCAATACCTCGGGTTTGATGCTGTAGTATTCTCGCTTAGTGACAAAGAACATCACCACCGTCATGTCGGCCTTTTCGGCTTTCAGTTTTTCATTCAGGTGCCAGAGTGCCTCCAGGGTAAGGTCAAATCCTTTGTTTCTGAATTCATAGCGGCCAGAAGTAAAAAGATAAATGGTTTTATTCAGGTCGAAGGTGTAGCTGTGAAAGAAATGACCCATCACAAACTCATGAATTTCCTTTTTATAAAGAGCATGCAGGTTTTGAAATTCATGCAGCGCTTCAAATCGCTCGATGTTCAGTCCATTGGGAACAATCACTTCCGGTTTGCGCTTGAGCAGATGTTTGCACTCGCGGGCGGTTACATCGCTCACCGTTGTAAACACATCGCAGCTTTGTGCGCAGCCGAATTCGATGGCCTCTTCCGTTACCACGCCAAATCGCTTTGCTTCTACTTCGCGGTTGAAGAAAGGCAGGTGAGCATAAAACAGTGGCGAGTTGATGGCCAGATGTCTGCCCAGCTGCGTAGCATGTGTGGTGAAAACAGTCTTCACCGGCATCTTCTCCCGCTTCATATCCAGTATCGGCAAGCCGGCCATCCATTCATGAAAATGAGCAAGTATGGGTTGATCTTTGCCCACGAGCCTTACCAACTCATCAAAAAACAATTTAGTGAG
Organism: Cyclobacteriaceae bacterium; assembly: GCA_019751475.1. Taxonomy (GTDB): domain Bacteria; phylum Bacteroidota; class Bacteroidia; order Cytophagales; family Cyclobacteriaceae; genus ELB16-189. The sequence continues at coordinate 3,044 of JAIENH010000121.1, read as the reverse complement.
ATAGCCAAAGGCCACTACCTGGTTAATCAATGCATGTTGGTCGGGTGTGCCAATGCCGTGATTCTTCCACAATAAATATTTGATCACGCTCAGTGCCTTGTCTTCAATTACATTTGGATTGAGCAGCACCACGCGCGGTTTGCCAGTAATGAGCCACTCTGCATAATACACATCGTACCCTTTTTTGCGCAGGTTGGCTGCCGCCTGACCAAATGCGTCTTCCACATCATCAAGCGGTTCGAGTTCTGCCTGAATATTTTTGCCCATGTAGGGGCCGATCATGCAAAACGGGCCGTTCACGTGCTCAGCCATAGCCGGGGCCTTGGAGCGAATCACCGTATAGATTCCACCCACCTGGTTACACACCTCCCACGCTACCTCAATGAGCATTGCCTGTGGAAAGTCGTGGGTGGATTTAGCTTGTTTTGCCATGGGCGATTTTGAAATCAAAAGCTACACTCTATTTCAATGGCGATCAAATACAGTTATACAATGATTGAGGATTGGGTTGGGTTCAAGTGCATTTTAATTTAAATGGAGTTACGCAAAACCATTCTTCGAGTGTCCGACTGAGCCTGCCTGCGCGTAGCCGCTTCGGCAAGGCAGGCATGTCGAAGTCCTTTTCAGCTTTGCAAAGCCAATTTCGACAGTCCGATACTTATCGGACTCAATTTGACGAGTGGTTTTGTTTTGCGTAGCTCCAATTAAGAGTCAATTTGTCATAAATTTTACCGATTTGCCCGTAGATCGCGCCAAAATTTCCTAAAACCTTCATAGAACCTGATTGGTCAATGATTTGACGACATCGCGCCAGGAGGATAACAAAGCGTATGAACTTCGAAAAATTCACCATAAAATCTCAGGAGGCGCTACAGAAATCAGCGGAGATAGCCATGGCCCGCCAGCAGCAGGCCATTGAGCCAGGCCATTTACTGAAGTCGATCGTGGAGACCGACCAAAACGTGATGGACTACCTCGGCAAGAAGTCTGGCATCAATCAAACGTTGCTTGAATCACGGCTGGAGGAATTGCTCAACTCTTACCCCAAAGTATCGGGGTCGCAACCTTATTTGTCAAACACTTCCAATCAAGTGTTGCAAAATGCTGAGAAAGAACTGCGCGAGTTGAAAGATGAGTTCATCTCTGTCGAACACTTGCTGCTGGCCCTGTTGCAAACGAAAGACAAAGTGTCTTCCGTAATGAAAGATGCCGGCTTTGCACGGGCCGAGCTTCTCAAAGCCATAAAAGAATTGCGCGGCAATACCCGTGTGACCGATCAAAACGCGGAAGCTAAATACAAGTCGCTGGAACGCTATTCAAAAAATCTTAACGACCTGGCCAAGCAAGGCAAGATCGATCCTGTGATTGGTCGCGATGAAGAGATCAGGCGCGTATTGCAAATACTGGCCCGCAGAACGAAGAACAATCCAATTTTGTTGGGCGAGCCAGGTGTAGGAAAAACTGCTATCGTGGAAGGCATGGCGCAGCGCATTGTGAACGGTGATGTGCCCGAAAATCTTAAACAAAAAATTCTCATCTCCCTGGACATGGGCTTGCTCGTGGCCGGGGCCAAATACAAAGGCGAATTTGAAGAACGCCTCAAGGCGGTGATCAAGGAAGTGACCGACTCCAACGGTCAGATCATCTTGTTCATTGACGAGATCCATACCTTGATTGGTGCGGGCGGTGGCGGAGAAGGTGCCATGGATGCGGCCAACCTCTTGAAGCCGGCCCTGGCACGTGGTGAACTTCATGCCATCGGTGCCACTACACTGAAAGAGTACCAGAAATACATCGAGAAAGACAAAGCATTAGAGAGACGCTTTCAGGCTGTGATGGTGGATGAGCCTTCCGTGGAAGACTCTGTGTCTATCCTTCGCGGGATTAAAGACAAATACGAACTTCATCACGGAGTGCGTATCAAAGACGATGCAGTCATTGCAGCGGTAGAACTGTCTCACCGTTACATTTCCGATCGCTTCCTTCCCGACAAGGCCATTGATTTGATGGACGAGGCAGCTTCCAAGTTGCGGATTGAAATGGACTCTGTACCAGAAGAGCTGGATGAGCTTAACCGCAAGATTATGCAATTAGAGATAGAGCGCGAAGCCATCCGCAGGGAGAAGAACAAAGACAAAGAGTCGGTGCTGAGCAAAGAGATTGCAGAGCTTTCTGAAAAGCGAAACGACCTCAAAGCCAAATGGGAGAGCGAGAAAGAGGTGGTGCATGGCATTCAAAAAGAAAAGGAATCTATTGACAAGCTTAAGTTCGAAGCCGACCAGGCCGAGAAAGCCGGTGACTACGGTCGCGTGGCGGAGATACGCTATGGAAAAATAACGGAAGCAGAAAAGAGGCTCCAGGCCCTGCAACAAAACATTAAATCATTGCAAGGTGATGGCTCGTTGCTAAAAGAAGAGGTGGACAGCGAAGACATTGCTGAAGTGGTAGCCAAGTGGAGGGGCATACCCGTTTCAAAAATGCTGCAAAGCGAGCGCGAAAAACTCTTGAGCCTTGAGGCCGAGTTGAGCAAGCGTGTGGCCGGCCAGGAGGAAGCTATAAAAGCGTTGAGCGATGCTGTGCGCAGAAGTCGCGCGGGACTACAAGATCCCAAGCGACCGATTGGCTCGTTTATTTTTATGGGCACCACGGGTGTGGGCAAAACGGAATTATCGAAAGCCTTGGCGGAATATCTCTTCAACGATGAGAACGCCATGGTGCGCATTGACATGAGCGAATACCAGGAGCGCCACAGTGTGAGCCGCCTGATTGGTGCGCCTCCCGGCTATGTGGGCTACGATGAAGGCGGACAACTGACAGAGTCTATCCGTAGAAAGCCCTACTCGGTTGTGTTGCTGGATGAAATTGAAAAAGCGCACCCCGATGTGTTCAACATTTTATTACAAGTATTGGATGATGGAAGGCTCACCGACAACAAAGGTCGCGTGGCCAATTTTAAGAACACGATCATCATCATGACTACCAACATCGGGTCGCACATCATCCAGGAGAACTTTGAAAAAATCACCGATGAGAACTACTTCGAA
>JAIENH010000567.1 GCA_019751475.1 Cyclobacteriaceae bacterium | reverse complement strand
GCATTAGGGCCCATAGCATGACCCACATAGTCCGGGCTTGAATAGGATATAGTGAGAAAGTCTGTGACGTTGTCTTTGCCAAGCTCCTCACCCTCTATGGCAGCCTTGGCAACGTCTGTCAATAGATCGCAACCAAACGGTGTTGTGGTGATGAGATCAAAGTTTCCGTATTGGGCGCGCATCTCCTTCAGCTTGTAAGGAAAAATCGGGCGCTCTTCTTTTCTCAGTTTTGTTTCATAAGGCGTGTCATCCGGCCCGCTCTCGGTATATTGTTCAATCGGCAATACTGTTTTCCATTCGCGGTTCAGATACTGGTCGGCCAGGTTGAGAGCATTAAATTTATCAAGCCACTGGGGCAGGCCCGGTTTATAAAAAGTACTGCTGATGAATTTTCCGGTGAGGCCATCAAACCAATAAGCCCCATCGGCCATATGACCGGCCGGTAACACGGCACCACGATCTTTCATGGAAAAACCTACGACCTTACCTTTTTTCTGCGTAGCGAGTTTAAGTTCATCCGTAATGGTAGATGAAAGCATCCGCCAAGGCGAAACATCACCATTGCCTTTGTCATTGCCCACCGGTTTCTGGCGGTCGTCACCCACACAATTCACTTCTTTTTTTAGTTCGCGATCATACCAATCGTTGGCAATGATGCCGTGAACGGCCGGAGTAGTACCGGTATAAACCGAAGCATGACCAGGGCCGGTGTAGGTAGGCACATAATTGTAGTGCGCATTTTTGAGCATGAACCCATCACCTTCCAATCGCTTGAAGCCAGCGTTACCAAATTTTGATTCATAGCGATACAGATACTCCTGGCGCATCTGATCCACTACAATACCAACAACAAGTTTAGGACGCTCTTGCGCGTATGCAGAGGTACCTATAAAAATGATTGCTAATAAGACTTTTTTCATAGTAGAATGATGAGCGAAATATAGGATGTTTAGTGCTGAAAAGATGGATTAGTAAATGAATATTCCATGAAGAATACCCCGATTAGCTGAGTTACGCAAAACTTACTAACTGGTTAAATTGAGCCTGTCGAAAATTGGGCTTGAAGAATAGTTTTGCGTAACATTTGGATCAATTAGTTATCACAATATATTTTTTCCAGTTCATCCGCCTCCAGGGCCTGACGCCTGATAATTTTTCCATGTTGATCATAGTAGACCACCACCGAGATGGCGGCCTCTTCAATATGCCTTTCGGCAAAATACAGGGGCGCCTCCTGGCTGCCGAGGTTGACAATATCACTGTATTGAATCGGGACTACTACTCCTCTTCGATTGCTCATCACGCCCCAGGCATTGTCTTGCTGCACCATAAAAAGAATTTCTTTTGATGATTCATTGATTACTGAAAAGTTGCGAATACGGTCAAGCTTCACTTTTCGTGAATGAAGGTCCATCAACATCCATTGAAAATTCTTCTTCACCCAGGCTACAGAATCCGTCCAGTAACGGATGTCTTCCCACTCGAAAGAGGTTATGGGTTTACCATCAGCAGAAATCATTCCAAAACCACCTTCCCGAAAGGCCACCCACGTGCTTCGATTGTACGGTTTTATATTTCGGTCGAAAGCCGGTTTGATCAAAATTTTGGTGGTGGCATTGTACCAACCAAATTTTTTGTCTTTTAAAATGGAAAACGAATTATTGCCTACGGATACAATGGCATCATATTCTGTATTTAGCAAAGTTTTACCATCGAATGAAATAAGTCCCTTCTTGTTTGCCTTCGATACTATAAAAAGCGAAGTTGAAACAGGTACCAACTGATCTGCCTCCAGTGCGAATAGCCGTGCGCCAGAGAGAACATCGTAAATCACTTTCTTCTTTTTCTCTTCCAGCATGAGCCAGGCGGACGTATCTTGAAAGGCCATCATCTCAAACCCCGAGTTGTTTAACAATGTCATGCGTTGGCCGGAGGGCAGCAACGCCCGGGTAGAATCACCCGACCTCAAAAAAGAAACTCCCGCCTGGTGCCAACTACTGTCGCCTTCCAACAATTCACCTAAGGAGCGGTCGTAAAGAAAATATTTTTTGCGATCCGTCACTCCCACTATCCAATTTCCCTGCTCGCTGACGGATGTAAACGCCTTTCCTTCCAACGCTCGCACGCCTTTCACAAAAACTTTATCATCCTTTTCTTGCACAAACCCAAAGGAAGCAAACTTCAGCAGTTGCCTGTCTAGCGGAATTATAAAAGTCAGATTCGCATCAATTACACCCTCCAGTGGACCGTTGCGCACCCAGTAGTGACGGTCGCCCCACCTGCGCACATCATCGGCTACAAACTCTTCCGAAAAATTATTCCCTTCCGTAACGGCTGCGATGCGCGAGGGGGTGGTGAGTATTTTTTTACCATTCTTAGTAAGAAGTATAAGAGAATCGAATGCGGAAACAGCATCAAAAGAAAAAGGCAGCAAGGACAACCCCGTCAGGCTGAAAATACCCCATTTATTGTTTTGTTTTATCGTAAGCACGCGATCAGATGGTAATTGTGCCTCCTGCACACCGCTTGGCCCCACATTGAAACCAGTGTCATGAAGCACAAACGTTAAAGAGTCAGTTGAAACCAACGTGTAGCCGAGGCCAAGAGGTTTTGCATTCCTAACGTCTCCAGAATAAATTAGCTTACCATTTCTGGCCATAAGTCCGGAAGAAGTGATCAACAACGGATCAACCACAGCACCGCATAAATAATCTTCACTAATCTGTTGAAAGCGCGGAGACACCACCTCCTCACCTGATTCACTCATAAAACCAAAAGCGTGACCTTTGATGACAGGCACCCAATAAGATGAATTATATTTTTCAACTTGCTTGATAGAATCGGTAAGCCAAGCAGGGTCGAACAACGTTGAACCCTCGTCTTGACTTAATTTGTATAAAATCATTTTTGCCCGATCCACCCAGTTTCCAGAAATGTATTGATCAATGAAGTTGCGAAAAGCCTTCGGTGACCCGGAAGCAGTTGAAAGCTCAAAAATTTTCTTCTGTGCGACCGCTCGGTATGGACTGGACGGGAATTGATCATAAAATCTGACAAAGCTTCTCAGGCGCTGGTCTTTGGTTTTCTCTTCATACAAAAGTTTTTCATACCGCTCTTTTGCCTCAGGTGTGCGATGTGAGTGCGGATATTTCTTTGCGAAACTTTCAAAACTCATCCATGTATTGCGCTTCAATGCCTCTACAAAGGCTACCTCATCACGAAGCTCAATAGCCGATGGAGTTTGCGCGGCCTTTTCAAATTGATCGATAAAAAGCTGATAACTGTTTTCGGTGTTCGTCTTTTTTGCCCGCTCAAAAGCAGCACTGTCAATTCTTCTTCGATGGAGCAGCAGTTGTATGCTATCCAGCGGCAGTCGTTTCAATCGTTCCGCCTCGCGTGGCGACAACCCCGAAAGGGCAGTTTGTGAAAGCTTTGTGTACTTGTAAGCGGAGTCAACCTGAAATGTGCTGTAGGTTGCGTTGAAATAATAGTGAGACAAAAGGTACAAGGTCTCAGCCGTGGCTGGTCCTTTCCGCATGGCCTTGCGCAGCGACAACTCTGCCTTCACCCATTTCGATTTATCAAGCCGATTGGAAGTAACTTTTTCCAGGCTGACCTGGCCTGATAACGAAACAGTGATAAGCTGAAAAAAAATGAAATACAGCCAAGCCCTCATACGTAGTCAAAACGCCAGCAAGTTTGAATTATTCGTACAGTCGTCAAATTTACTGCTAGTGAACAGCCGGCAAACATAATGAAAAAGCCCACCAGAGGCAGGCTTTACTGTCGGGGTGAGATGATTCCCCCGCCATAGGGCGGGGCGACCTCCACGTCCCTAATCCCGCAAATGCGGGACTAATCCTCACGCCTTGGCGAGACGGAACGCTACACCTCGATTTGAACAACAAACCCTATGTTATGTAGGTATCGAGAAATACCTCGCCTTTTTATTTTACGCTCAAGCATTAGTGCTTCTCTCCTAGTACTGAACTACCTTCGGCTAAAAGCCGAAGGGTTTAGTATCGGCTAAAGCCGACTGAAGCAATGCATATAGACTCGGAAATCATTCGGGAGAAAATCGCTGAGTCATCTAGTGTTCGCTTCATACAAAATTATTAAACTAAAGTCTTCGCCTAAAGGCGAGGGATTTTCCCCCAGATACAGACATTAACATTTAACGTCCAAACCTTCATCCAAGGCATGCCATTCTTAGTCGACTTAACCATACCAGCATTATGCCTTGTGAGGCGAAGTTCAAAATCGTCAGTTTGGCCACAATAGAATTTTTGTGTTGACTTGCTAAATAGAACGTAAACAGTAAAAGCCATAAACAGCAAAGCCTCACTTTTGCGAGGCTTTGTCGGGGTGAGATGATTCGAACATCCGACCTCCACGTCCCTAACGTGATGCGCTAACCGGGCTGCGCTACACCCCGAAACTCGAAAATAAGGCTGCAATAATAGTAAATTTTTGATTGACGGAAGGGCCTACTTTTTCTTATTCTGCTTTAAGTCGCGGAAAAAGCGGGCCCAGTTAAATGGATTCAAAAAAGGGTTCGTCCTCACCACCGCTCGATCATCGATAGACGCGTTGTACTGATCCATGTAATATCGATAGTTCAAGTTTCCATCCATGGGCGTAGTACGCATCATAAGAGCCATCAGTTCGGCATTCAGGTTGCGTTTGTCAATTCCATTTTCATTTAACGGAACGTTAAGAGCTAGCACTGCCTGCTTAAAAACCTCTTCGGTGGGAAACGGAAGAATAGTCACCTCTTTTAAAAACGTATTGTCCGTTGCCATTTCAATGATGACCGTCACATATTCTTCACGCGAATCGGCCACGATGTGATGTCTTCGCACATAACCCACAGCACTGATTACAACACTATCGCCCACCAATACCGGCATGGAGAAAAAACCGGTGTTATTGGTAGTGGTGCCACGTCCTGCTTTGGGAACGTACACGTGCACGCCCGGCAAGCCGCTCACGCTGTCCTCACCCAGCACTACACCCGATAACTGTATAATTTTTCTTACCTGGGCGCTAGCTGTGTAAAAGGGCAATGATCCCAGCACCAACACCGCCAATAAATAGACCCTCGTCAACTTCATTTCAATCCAAAGCCCAAAGATAACCAGTAGGTCACGATCTGCCTAACCTTGTTTACAGCAAAGGTTTTTCGGTAATTTGGTCGCACCAAACGCGTGAGATTAAAGCATTTCAATATCGACCTGGGAGCCCAGATTTTCCTCGCCTGCTCTGACACGTCACGGCTGCGCATTCTCAACCTGATTATGAACAACGGAGAAATGTGCATCAGCGACCTGGAGCATATTCTTGAATTTACACAGGCAAAAACATCCCGCCACCTTATTTATCTCAAGAACTCCGGCATTCTTTCGTATCGCAAATACAATCAATGGGTCTTTTACCAGGTAAAGGAAGAAGTGCTTGATATACTCAAGCAAATGCTTGAATTTCTGAAGCGCGACCCAAACTTACTTCACGATCAACAGATTTTTCAGACACTGTTTACCAATCGTGAACTCGCGCTTAATAAACTAAACCTACGTCCGCTGGGCGCTGCTTCCCTCAAATGAAAAAATACTCGTGCGTACTTTTTGATCTTGACCACACGCTGTGGGATTTTGAAAGCAATTCGAAAGAAACACTGCACGATCTTTTCCATGAATATGATTTGCAAGAACGGGGCATCACCAGCTTTCCATACTTTTTTGAAACCTTCACCCGCATCAATACACATTTTTGGGATTTGTACGATCGCGGCTTGATCGGACAAGAAGTTATTCGAGAACAGCGATTTCATAAAGTGCTGAGCGAAGCAGGCCTGGATGACTTCCGGTTTTCTCTAAAATTCTCTTCTCATTTCCTTACGGAATTACCCCGCAAGCAAAACCTGCTCCCCCACGCACGCGAAGTATTGGACTACCTGCATCAGCGCTATGATCTCACCATCGTTACCAATGGTTTTGATGAAACACAATCCAAAAAAATGGAGTCGGCAGGAATCAAGGATTATTTCCAGACGGTAGTAACATCACAGCGTGCCGGGAGCAAGAAGCCATCGCGAGAAATTTTTGATTTCGCCCTGACTGAGGTTGGCCATACTGCCTCCAACGCAATCATGATTGGCGATAATCTGCAGACAGACATGGCGGGAGCACGGGTTGCCGGCATTGACACCGTCTATTACAATCCCGCAGGATCGCCTCACCAGGAAGATGTTACCCACGAAATCAAGTTACTGCTGGATCTTAAGAAATTGCTGTAAACCAGCGCCAAAAGATTAGTTCCGATCTTCACAAATCCTTGATTTTTCCTTTGCTCATCATTCAAAGTCAAAAGTCGAAAATTGACTACCTTTCAGTTGCAAAATTTTTCAAATATGAAAGTCTTAGCTGCAATTGCTTTTATTGGGGTTGTGGTACTTCAGATACCCTCCTCCGCGCAAAGCAAATACGAAAAAGCCTTGAATAAGGCGGAGGCCGCTTATAAAACAGGTGCGTACAGCAGTGCCAAAAGCGCCCTCGCCAAGGCGCGAAAGAAAATCAACGGTAAAATGGGTGCCCAAAACCAGTTTACCCCACAAATGAATTTCATGCAGGCCAAGTACGATCTGGCCTTGGGTATGCCCAATGATTTTGAAGCCAATCTCAAAAGCGCGCTGGAAGCAAATCGCGCGCTGAATACTGCTACCAGTGAGAAATATGGCAGCATGCTGATGGATGCAGCAGAGTTATACAATCAAAACGGTTCGTACCGCGTAGCAAAAGAAACTCTAAACGAAGCAAAACGAATACTGGAAGCTGGTGGCTTTCTGAAAGACCCGCTAAAAGCACGGTGGGATTTACTGATGGCAGAGACCCTCTCAGGCCAGGGGTTTTTCAACGAATCAATTGCTCTAGCAGAAAGTCGCACGAGTTACTTTGCCGGCCGTGCCGTAAAGCAGGAAACGGTGCCCGATGGCAACGGAGGATTGAAGAGCCGTAAAATACCTGAGACCGAAGTGGCCCAGCGTTATGGTGACTATTCGCGCCTGCTCACCTTGATGGGCACCACCTACGGGCGACAAGGAAATCTACGCAGTGCCGATTCGGTGTTTGCGTATGCCGCCAATTGGATCAAACGAAACATCAACGATCGTTCTATTGAGTATGTGCGCAATCAATTCAGCAATGCTATGGTGCTGGTGGAAAATGGCAATGAAGATTTGCCCAAAGACCTGGAGCTCGATCGAAATCTCAACGTGTTTAAGTCCTTTTACAAACCCTCGCATATTCTCGGCATTCAGGTCTACGAAGCTTACCTGAAAGAGCTTCTTCGATCGGATAACAGTGCACGCTATTACAACACCAAGCTGGAATATGAGAAAATGATCAATCGTGAATTTCCGTCTGCTAGTATTTATAAGGTGCGGCTTAAGGCGGTTGACTTTGACACAAAGCTTAGCAAAGACAGGACAAAAAATCTTGAAAATGATGCAGTTGATCTTATTGAAAAGACGAGTGGTCTTCCCCACAACAACATTCTTACCACGGAAGTATTAGATTTTTTGATTGAGCTAGACCTATATGACAAGAAGTACGTGAACCCAGAAAAATATCTTGAGGAAATTATATCCATAAAGACAGATTTATTTGGAGAAGATGCACCCGAGGCTCATCTGGCCCGACTCAAGCTCGCCAATTTCTACATCGATTACACAAACAAGATTCAGGAAGCCGGCAAGATTTATGATGAAAGCTATACCAAAATTGTGAGCAAGCAGATCCGAAATTCACACAAAGATCATCTTGACATTCTCAACCACCTGGCCCAATACTATGAGTTCACCGATCAGTTTACCAAAGCCATTGCCGCATTGAATAAAGCCTCATTGGTGGCACGCAGCAAATACGATGACCGTGACTATAAGTATGGAGAAGAACTGACACGAATTGCCAAACTGCAGCTAAAGCTTGGCCAGTATGAAGATGCAGAAAAGAATATTAACCAATCGCTAAAAATCCTGGAAGAGTTCAGAAAAGACGAAGCGCGAAAAGGTCTTCTGGTGGAGGCCATCGATACCCAGGCAAATCTGTTTGGTATCAAAGGGTTGTTTGACGATGCCACCGATGCCTTACAGCGATCTTCAAAAATTATCAGGAAAGCAGACACCAAACTTTTGGGTATTGATGAATTGACCACTGCCCAGGACTTATCTAATCTGTTTATCCAATTAGGACAATATTCTGAAACAGAAGAAATCCTGAACGAGCTCATTGAGAGCCAAGAAAAAACATTTGGCACACAGTCCATTCGGCTGATAGAACCCTTAGTGAACAAAGGCAAGCTTCTGTTAGCCCAAGGTGATTATACCGGGGCCGATAAGGTGGCCCTGCGTGCCAACCAGATTGCGACCGGCACCTACACTGAAAAATCAACAAAGGCTGCACCTTCTCAAAAACTCCTGAGCGACATTGACTATACCATTGGTGATTATGATAAGGCGGAAGACAATATTATGAAAGCCCTTGCAAGTCAAGAAAAGCAATTTGGCCGCAGCCACATTGACGTGGCTAAGTCACTGGCCCAGCTGGCCTTGATCAAGTTCTACAAAGGCGATAACAAAAAGGATGTTGAGAAAATAATGCTAGAGGCACGCGACATTATGGGTGCCAGGCTCGGCAAAGACAACCCACAATATGCTGACATTCTGAAAAGTGTGGCTATTCTCTACATTTCCGAGAAGCGGTTTGATCAGGCCTTCAGTGCGCTTACTCAGGCGGAGGCTATCTGGCGATTGAAGACCGGCTCTAAAAATAGCATTCAGGCCGCATCGATTTATGCCCTTACGGGCGATGTCTACTACCAACTTAAGAATTATGACAAGGCCGAAGGATTTTATAAACAAGGGAAAGACTTGTATGAAAAATACTTCAGCGACAAGCACCCGGAGTATGTGAAGATTCTCTCGAAGTTGGCGCGTGTGTACTACATGGAAAAAGACTTTAAGTCAGCCAAGAAAAATATCGAGCAGGCTCTTTCTAACTACGAAAGTTTTATCAAACAATATTTTCCTGCCCTGAGCGAGCGCGAGAAAGCTAAATACTGGAACACCATCAAAGGCGACTTTGAGTTTTACAATACACTGGCCTTTAGCCAACTGGAAGACTTCCGCGACCTCAGTGGAAAGGTGTATAACTACCAACTATTGACGAAGGCATTGCTCCTCAGTTCTTCTATAAAAGTGCGTGAACGCATTCTTAACAGCACCGATGAAAATCTTAAGGCTACGTATAACCTCTGGGTGCAAAACAAAGAGCAGCTTACCCTGGCACTTTCAATGAGCACGCAACAGCTTTTGGATAACGGGATTAATACCGAGGCCATGGGCAACGAAGTAGAGCGCCTCGAGCGGGAACTGAGCGAGAAATCACAAATCTTCGGACAGAGCTTTGATGACAAGCGCATCACGTATGAAAATGTTCAGTCGGCACTCGGCTCGAATGAAGTAGCGGTGGAGATGGTGCGCTATCGGCACTTTAATCATGTGTTTACAGACTCCATTATCTACCAGGCCTTGTATGTAAAAGGCGACAAATCGCGGCCACGCGCCATTGCCTTGCCGGAAGGCCACCGCATGGAGACGCGTTACTTCAAAGCTTATCGCAATTCCATTACCGGAAAATTGCCCGACCAATATTCATATAAAGTCTTCTAGGAACCTCTACAAAATGAAATTGGAAAATACGCCACCATTTACTTTTCGCCTGACGGTGTGTACAACCAAATCAACCTGGAGTCTATTCCCACCCCGGACGGTAAATACGTAATCGATAATTCTAACATCGTGATGGTGAGCAACACAAAAGACTTGTATATCCGCAAAGTCAAAAAGAAGACTGCCTCTACTGCTGCAGCCAACAGTGCTTCCATGTTTGGCAATCCTACCTTCTACCTCACGGCCTCCACCAGGCGCGACTGGACAGAATTGCCCGGCACAGAAAAAGAAATAAATGAACTCCAACAGTTGCTCAAGCAAAAGGGATGGAAGACGGATGAATACATGGAAAATACCGCCAGCGAGGAACAAGTGAAGGCGCTTGATAATCCGCGCATTTTCCACATCGCCACGCACGGTTTTTATGCGAAGGCCGAAGATCCCTCACTTCAGAAAGACCTCACTGAGAACGAAGCCATGATGGCAGAAAATCCGCTTATGAAATCAGGGTTGCTATTGCGTGGCGCAGGCGATGTGCTGGCCAAGACCAAATACAATTACAATATGGAAAGTGGTGTGCTCACGTCTTACGAGGCCATGAGCCTGAACCTGGACAAGACTGATCTGGTAGTGTTGAGTGCCTGCGAAACCGGTCTGGGTGAAATTTCTAACGGTGAAGGTGTCTACGGTTTGCAGCGCGCCTTCTTTGTAGCGGGAGCCAAAGTACTAATCATGAGTATGTTTAAAGTGGATGACGAGGCCACACAAAAACTGATTTTGAATTTCTATCGCAAATGGCTGACCACCGGCAACTTGCGCCAAAGCTTTATCGATGCCAAGAAAGAACTCCGTGTAGAGTACCCCGACCCGTTTGACTGGGGAGCCTTCATGATGATCGGATTGGATTAAATCAGTCCGTAGTAGAGTTAGTCATAACATGGTATATTTCGCCTTACGGGCGAACCTAAACCATGGCTATGAAAAAATCTTCCACTGCTTTTCGTAACTCTATTGTAGCCGCACTGGGTGGCTTTTTATTTGGGTTTGATACGGCCGTAATCTCCGGTGTAGAGAAGTCCATTCAGCAACTTTGGTCGTTGAGTACCAGTGCCCACGGATTCACCGTGGCATCTGCATTGATTGGCACGGTCATCGGTTCACTCATAGCCGGTGCTCCGGCAGAAAAATACGGTCGCAAAAAAGTGTTGCAGGCCATCGGCCTTTTATATGTCGTCACTTCATTAGTCACGGCACTCACTTCCTCCTGGCTCCCGTTTGTTATTTTCCGGTTCCTTGGCGGAATTGGCGTGGGAGCATCATCGGTAGTGGGGCCGATGTACATTTCTGAAATCTCTCCCGCAAAATCGCGGGGCAAGTTGGTCGCCTTGTTTCAATTCAATGTGGTGAGTGGTATTCTCATCGCATTTATTTCTAATTATCTGCTGAACGGCATCAGTGAAGAATCATGGCGATGGATGCTGGGCGTGCAGGCCATTCCCTCGCTGATCTTTTTTGTGATGGTGTTCGTTGTTCCTGAAAGCCCGCGCTGGCTGATGAAGCAACACCGGGAAGAGGAAGCCAAAAAAGTATTGAATGAAATCGGTGAAGAAGATACTGCTCAGGCCATGAACAGCATTCGTCAATCTATGAAAGGAGATGAAGGCAACGAAAGTCTTTTCTCCGGAAAGTTTGGAAAGCCCATTTTTTATGCGGTTGCGTTGGCCATGTTCAACCAACTTTCCGGCATCAATGCCATCATGTATTATGCCCCACGCATATTTGAAATGACTGGGCTGGCTAAAGACACCGCCTTGCTCCAGGCTATCTCCATCGGGGCCACCAACATGGCATTTACACTTCTCGCCATTACGGTAATTGACAAGTTTGGAAGACGGACCCTGCTCATTACCGGCTCGTTTGGAAT
>JAIENH010000562.1 GCA_019751475.1 Cyclobacteriaceae bacterium | reverse complement strand
CCGGAGCACTCAAGCTGCCGACCGGAGCGCTTTTTGCAATTGGCTGCTGAATACAATTTCATTGTAGCCAATCCAACTACCCCGGCCAATATTTTTCACCTGTTGAGAAGGCAGGTGGCATGGCACTTCAGAAAACCATGCGTGGTGTTTTCTCCAAAATCATTACTACGGCACCCGGCTGTGATTTCTCCGCTAAAGGAATTTACCGGAGGCGCCTTCCAGGAAGTGTTGGATGATGCCGTGGTAGCGGCCAAGGATGTGAAGCGTGTCGTGATGTGCTCAGGAAAAATTTACTATGATTTGCTGGAGGCACAGACGAAAAAGAAATCAAAAGACACGGCCATCGTTCGGCTGGAGCAATTATATCCATTCCCGGAAGGGCAACTGAAGAACATCTTCAAAAAATATAAAGGCACTAAGCTCGTATGGGCACAAGAAGAGCCTTCCAACATGGGTGCTCAGTCATTCATTCAACGAATGATGCCGAAGCAAGAGATGGAATTCATTTCGCGCAAAGCAAGTGCCTCGCCTGCTACTGGCTACTCTAAAGTGCACAAAGCAGAGCAAGAGAAAATTGTAGACCAGGCATTCGAGATTTAAGAAACATAACATCAACCTAATTTTACATTCATGGCTTTTCAAGTAAAAGTACCCACCGTAGGAGAGTCTATCTCTGAAGTGACCATTGCCAACTGGCTGAAAAAAGAGGGAGACAGCGTGAAGATGGATGAAGTGATTGCTGAGTTAGAATCAGATAAGGCCACCTTTGAGTTGACGGCCCCGCAGGCTGGCACACTCAAGATCGCCAAACAGAAAGGCGAAACGGTACCCATCGGTGCTGTGATTTGTGAAATTGATGGAGCTGGTGCACCGGCTGCGAAAACAGAGGCTAAGCCCACAACTACTGCGACCCCGGCTGCTACTCCCGCGGCCGCGCCTAAGGCTGCTGCAACAGGTGGAGTAAAAGAAATGAAAGTCCCGGCCGTAGGTGAGTCGATTACGGAAGTGACGATCTCTACATGGTTGAAGAAAGATGGCGACTTTGTTAAGTTAGATGAAGTGATTGCTGAAGTGGAGTCAGACAAAGCAACATTTGAACTTCCAGCGGAAGCGAATGGCATCTTGCACATTGTGGCCAAAGAAAAAACCACGCTGCCCATTGGCGGATTGATTTGTCGAATCGAAATTACGGAAGGAGGCGCTGCTGCCGCGCGAGTTGCGTCCACACCTCAGCCAACGGCTGCACCTGCTCCTGCAGGTAGTACCTCCTACGCTGCTGGCACACCTTCTCCTGCTGCTGCAAAAATTCTGGATGAGAAAGGAATCGCTGCCGGTCAGGTGGCAGGTTCGGGTGTGGGTGGAAGAATCACGAAAGAAGATGCCGTAAAAGCGCAATCGGCTCCTGCCAAAGAAGCGAAACCGGCCGCTGCGATAGCACCTCCGGTAATTGCCTCCGGTGGAAGCCGGAACGAACGCAGGGAAAAAATGACTTCGCTGCGGAAGACGATTGCCAAACGCCTGGTGGCTGTAAAAAATGAAACGGCCATGCTGACTACTTTCAACGAGGTAGACATGAAGCCTGTGATGGATTTGCGCTCACGCTACAAAGAGCAATTCAAAGAAAAGTATGGTGTAGGGCTTGGATTCATGTCGTTCTTCACAAAGGCGATATGTGCGGCTCTCAAAGAGTTTCCGGCTGTGAACGCTTCCATTGATAAAGATGAAATTGTTTATCACGATTACTGTGATGTGTCGGTGGCAGTATCCACTCCACGCGGTTTGGTTGTGCCCGTGATTCGAAATGCAGAATCGCTGAGCATGAACCAAATTGAAAGTGAAATTGTGCGACTAGCTACACGCGCCCGCGATGGAAAACTTTCTATCGAGGAGATGACGGGAGGTACGTTTACCATTACCAACGGAGGTGTATTCGGTTCGATGCTTTCAACACCGATTATCAACGCACCGCAGTCGGCTATTCTGGGGATGCACAACATTGTGGAGCGTCCGGTAGTGCAAAAAGGAGAGGTTGTCGTCAGGCCGATTATGTACGTAGCACTGTCGTATGATCATCGCATCATTGACGGTCGTGAGTCTGTCAGCTTTTTGGTGAGGGTGAAAGAGATGCTGGAAGACCCAGGACGATTGATTTTAGGAGTTTAAAGATAAAAATGATCAAGAATTTAGTTATTCAGAATTTTAAATCGGTAAAGGACTTGCAAATGGATTGCAAGCGGGTTAACCTTTTTATTGGTGATGCCAATGTGGGTAAGTCAAATATTTTTGAAGCTTTTTCGATTCTTAATTTTCATAAAGATATATCAAAATTCATTCGCTTTCATGAAGTATCCCATCTGTTTTACGAATATGATTTGTCCCTTGAAATTACTGTTAATGCGGGAGATTGGATGTCTAAGGGTTGGATAGAATCAAATCAATTCGTTATCGAAAATAGCATTGATTATGAATCGCCATTCAAAGCTTTTTATGATAACAAGGGAAAGTTTCAAAACAATTTTTCTAACGGGCAAACACCGCCTAAAATCTTGTTCTATCGGTATAGTCCAAATGTAATCTTTACTAAAAGCGATGAACTTTATTTAGAACCACCCTTTGGAGAAAATTTACCTTCTATTCTTTTAGCTAATAAAGAATTACAATCACTTGTTAAGACTTTGCTGGATGACCTTGGCTTTAAACTATTGATAAAACCATTTGATGATAATTTTGAAATCATCAGGGAATCAAAAGGGTCTTTTTTGTCATTTCCACTAATTACCATGTCGGACACGATTAAAAGGATTATTTATTATTTGGCCATAATAAAATCAAATGAGAATGCTTCTATACTTCTTGAAGAACCAGAAGCGAACACTTTTCCTTTTTATACAAAAGTGCTTGCCGAGATGATTGCCAGACACGATGGGAACCAGTATTTTATAATAACGCATAATTCTTATTTGATTAATTCCATCATAGAAAAGACTCCAATTCTCGATTTGAATGTAAATCTAGTTTATAGTCAAGACTACCAGACAAAAATATCCACGTTATCACAATCGGGAATAACGGATGTTTTAGATTTTGGAAGTGATGTTTTTCTGAATTTTGATAAATTGTTAATGGCAGAATGATTTATTTTGAATGTTATTCAGATGAGGCTTTTCTTTTAAGTTTAGGCGTGCCCTCAAAGAGTATTGAACATTCATTCAGTAAAGAAAACGTCTGTAATAAACTTAGGAGAGATAAAAATTCAGTTGGATTGGTTGACGAAGACCCGAACGAAGCACAACCGCATTTTATTGAAGACTTAATAAATTCGCAAAGAATTGCTTATAAGGATTCAAATTTGATTTTTCTTTTAGATAAAAATGCGGACAACAAATTAGTTCTGATTCGACCAAATATTGAGGCGTGGTCAATTGAGGTTGCAAGAGACTTAAAAATAGACTTGACGAGCTCAGACTATAACTTATCTAACAAGGAAAGTAAGCTTCATGAACTTTTAAGTTTTGCAAAGAATCAAAAACAGTTAGCATCTTTCAAGAAGTTTTTCGGCCATGCCTCTAACCACCCTTCAATAGCTAAAATAAAAGAATTTATTAGTTAATTTAAATATTATGCAATACAACGTCACAGTTATTGGCTCAGGCCCTGGTGGATATGTCGCGGCTATACGATGCGCACAACTTGGAATGAAAACAGCCATCATCGAGAAATATGATACGCTCGGGGGCACGTGTCTCAACGTGGGTTGCATTCCATCCAAGGCATTGCTGGATTCATCCGAGCATTTTCACAATGCGGCCCATACTTTTAAAGAACACGGCATTGACATCCCCGAGCCGAAAGTGAATCTAACCCAGATGATCACGCGCAAAGCGGGTGTTGTAAAAGCCAATGTGGATGGAGTTGCTTTCCTGATGAAGAAGAACAAGATTGATGTGCTGAAGGGAGTCGGCTCATTCGTAGATAAAAATACAATTAAGATTACCGCGAAAGACGGCAAGGAGTCGACAGTGACCACAGATAATGTAATCATTGCCACCGGATCAAAACCAACACCTCTGCCTTTTGCACCATTCGATAAAAAACGGATTATCTCCAGTACTGAAGCGTTGGAACTGAAAGAGGTCCCCAAGCACCTCATCATAGTTGGTGGAGGAGTCATTGGTATGGAACTGGGTTCTGTTTACGCACGCATTGGATCCAAAGTGTCGGTGGTAGAATTTTTGGATAGCCTGATCCCCACCATGGATGGAACGATGGGAAAGGAGCTGATGAAATCGACCAAGAAATTGGGAATGGATTTTTATTTGGGCCACAAGGTGACGGCCGTAGAAAACAAAGGCAAAGAAGTATTGCTGAAAGCAGAACCGAAAGCCGGAGGAGCAGCAATCGAATTGAAAGGAGACTATTGCCTCGTGAGTGTGGGTCGCAGACCATACACTGAAGGACTTGGTCTCGAAAAAGTGGGCATTGAATTAGATAAAGGTAAAGTGCCTGTGGATGACCATCTCAAAACGAAAGTGAATAACATCTACGCCATCGGTGACGTGGTGCGCGGTGCCATGCTGGCGCACAAGGCAGAAGAAGAAGGCGTGATGGTGGCGGAGCAACTGGCTGGACAAAAACCACACATCAATTACCTGTTAATTCCAGGAGTGGTTTACACCTGGCCAGAAGTAGCCAGTGTAGGTTACACCGAAGAGCAATTAAAAGAGCAGGGCCGGGCCTACAAAGTGGGGAGCTTTCCGTACAAAGCGCTGGGTCGTGCGCGCGCCAGTATGGATCTTGACGGCCTGGTGAAAATTCTGGCAGATAAGAACACAGACGAAATCTTGGGTGCTCATATCATTGGTGCCCGTGCTGCTGACATGATTGCTGCCGGAGTGGTGGCCATGGAGTACCGCGCTTCCTCGGAAGATGTGGCCCGCATGAGTCATGCTCACCCGACTTACATGGAGGCATTTAAAGAAGCGTGTTTAGCGGCTACGGAGAACAGGCCTCTGCACCTGTAAGGTATCAAATAAAGCGACTTACTTTCTTTGCTGTGATGATCTCGGTGTTCATGCCGGCCCAGTGGAGGTTTCCATTGTAGCGGCCGTGTTCCATTTTGAGGCAGCGATCCATAATCACAAGCAATCCATTTTCGCGGGCGAGCTCAGCCGCATCGCGATTGACAATGCCCAACTGCATCCACACCGCCTTGGCTTTAATGGCGATGGCTTCTTTCACCACATTCACGCATTCTTCCGGTTTGCGAAAAATATCCACCACATCTACCGGCACAGGTATAGAGCCAAGGTCAGGGTAGCACTTCTCTCCCAGAATTTCCTGCTTGAGCGGGTTTACGGGAATAATGGTGTAGCGCTCCGATTTCAGATACGAGCCCACAAAATTGCTGGCGCGTTCTTTTTTATCCGATAGCCCAACCATGGCAATCGTGCGCGAAGAATTCAGAATTCTTCTGATCACATCGGGGTTTTGATACAGGTTTCTCTCGTCCGCGCTCAGGCGCGTGTTCATCGAGATATCGCATGAAAGGCTTGCTCCAAGTCCCATAATAAATCGTCAATGGTTTCTAATCCTATCGAAAGTCGAATGAGTTCAGGTTTGATGTTGGCGCGTTTCAGTTCTTCATCTGAAAGTTGCTGATGAGTAGTGGAGGCCGGGTGGATCACGAGGCTCTTGCAATCACCCAGGTTGGCCACGTGTGAGAATAGTTGCAGTTCTTCCAAAAAACGTTTGCCCGTTTCTCGCGGGTTGTTGTTCACCGCCTTGATACCAAAGGCAAACACAGATCCAGCGCCTTTCGGCAAATATTTTTTGGCCCTCTCGTGATGTGGATGATTAGGAAGCCCCGAAAAATTTACCCACTCCACGGCTGGGTGCGATTGAAGAAACTGTGCCACGGCCAGGGCATTCGACACGTGACGATCCATTCTTACGGAAAGTGTCTCGAGACCTTGCACTAATAAAAAAGAATCAAACGGCCCTATGGTGGCACCCGTATCGCGTAAACTTTCGCAGCGAGCTTTCATCAGGAAGCCGTAATGACCAAACGTTTCGTAAAAATTCAGATTGTGGTATGGAATAGAAGGCGATGAGATAGAGGGGTAATTACTGAAGTCAAATTTTCCCGAATCAATAATGACACCGGCAATGGATGTACCGTGACCGTTAATGAATTTCGTTGCTGAGTGCAGAACGATATCGGCTCCCCACTCCAGCGGCCGACAGAGATATGGTGATGCCAACGTGTTGTCAATCACCAATGGAATACTGTTTGCCTTGGCTAATGCTGAAACACCTTCAAAGTCAAAGACGGAACCCTGCGGATTGCCAATCGTCTCTCCATACAAAACTTTGGTTTTGGATGTGATAGCTTTCTCCCAGTTTTTTATGTCCATCGGGTCAACGAAGGTGACTTTTAGCGAAAGCTTTTTGAATGTATGTTCGAATTGTGTGTAAGTGCCTCCATACAAATGAGACGATGCCACGATTTCATCACCCGGTTGGCACAGTGTCATCATCGTAATGAGCTGTGCGGCTTGCCCGCTGGCTGTGGCCAGGGCGCCCGTGCCTCCTTCAAGCGAAGCGATTCGCTCTTCAAAGACGGCCGTGGTGGGGTTGCTGATGCGTGTGTAGATATTGCCGTACTGCTTCAATTCAAAAAGTGAAGCCGCATAGTCCGGACTGTCAAACACGTATCCCGCTGTTTGATAGATGGGTACAGCCCTGGAACCTGAATAAGAGTCCGGTATGTGGCCCGCGTGCAGCATTCTTGTCTCGAAACCAAATTTTCTGCGTTCAGACATGTGATCGATTTTCCGTAAAGGAAGCGATGGCCGGATGAAAAACAAATTGATTTTTCAGCCTTATGATGAATGGCATCATACGATGCTTCAAGGCTTTTCAGAATAGCCCAGCAATTTGAAAATCACGATTTCCCGGCACAGCAGTGTAGCTACAAAAGGTAACAGGAAAAGATTGAGCTGCTGTGGTAGAAACGACCACGATATCAGCAATACTGCGGTGACAATGGCTGCAGCTAGGAAGTACTTTTTCAGGAAAGCGTGTGATTTGGACCGGAAAATGAGAACGATAAGCAAGTGAGTGGGGATCGCCCACAGCAAGTTGAAATTATTTGCCGCGGCTTTGTGATCAGTGGCCGTCCAAAGCAACAGCAGTAACGCACCCACCAATCCGGTGGTTACGAACAAAAGGATATCAAACCATTTCGAAAGCTTTTTTCTTTTCCAGTCAAGCACGCTCAGGGCAATGGTGAGTAACAGCAGTCCTCCAAAAACAATCCAAGGATGATGCCAACTCTGCTTTAACTCCTGAGGCCGGGGCACGTAGGCGATCTGCTTGTACTTTACCAGGGGCCGCATCGTCCCTGCATGTGCCACCTGGGCATGATCGAACGAAGATTGGATGTAGTCTGGCAGGAACATGTATTCCCGCTTCGCAGCCTTCTTGTCCATGGGCAGTCCCAGGCAAATATCAATTCCTAAATCACCCCAGGGCTGTTGCTGAAGGTATAAGTCAGTCAACTGACGGATGGTGTACTCGGTTGCAATAAAGGAACCATCAAACCGGATGGAGTCGCCCAACACGTGTTCAAACACATCGCGTACTTTGGTAGCACAGTTGTTGTAGAAATAATCGTAGAGATAGGTTTCATTCTCAGGCTGTGCATTCCATTCTAAAAAATCATACACGGATTGCTTTTGCTGAGGTGTAAGATCTAATACTTGCTCGGTTATAGATCGGTTGTAGTAAATATAATAGTCGCGGAAGTCGGGGTAGGAGTAGACGCCCAGTTTGAAGTTGAGAAGACCGCGTGTATAGTTGAGATAAAAATTTGGCTGGCTAAAGTCGAATACTCCGTAGTTATAAGCATCGTTCAGTTGATTTTCCGGATCAACCACCCGGATGGCGCTATGGCCGAAGGCAGCATAGACTTCTCCCTGATACGGCCCACACGTAATGATTGATATTTCAGCGCGAGGCGATAACTTCACCTGCGCACTTGCTGTCAGTGTGAAAATCACCAATAATGCCGATAGCCACTTTTTCATAAGTAAAATACCTGCGAAATATAAAGACAAATCCTTGCGTGTCCGCTACTTTTGATGGGTATGTCAGGCGCATTTACGGACTCGTTGAATTTTCTCGCCAAGACCACGGCAAGGCGTGCACTCAACGCAGGCCGTGTTTGGTCCAGCTATGAATATTCACGCGTTATGGGTACTCCTGCGCACCACGGCATGCCGGTGAGTATTTCTATTGAGCCTACTACCTCGTGCAATTTGCGGTGCCCTGAATGTCCCAGCGGCCTTCGTTCGTTTACCCGGCCCACCGGTATGTTGCAACAGTCGCTATTTAATAATGTGATTGATGAACTCCATCCAACGCTTAGCTACCTCATATTTTATTTTCAGGGCGAACCCTATCTCCATCCACAGTTTTTGGATTTGGTGCAATATGCTTCCAGAAAAAAAATTTATACAGCCACATCTACCAACGCTCATTACTTGACGGATAGAAATGCAGAGGCTACTATAGAATCAGGACTCGATCGATTGATTATTTCGATTGACGGTACATCACAAGATGCCTATCAGTCTTACCGCATTGGTGGAAGTTTAGAAAAAGTAATTGAGGGCACACGAAACATCCTGAATTGGAAAACAAAACTCCGATCGAAGACACCGCACGTCATCTTTCAGTTTCTAGTGGTTCGGCCCAACGAGCACGAAATCCCTGAAGTATATCGATTAGCTCATGAGTTGGGCGTGAATGAGGTGAGATTGAAAACCGCTCAGATTTATGATTATCAAAACGGCTCTCCGTTAATACCTACTCAAGACCAATATTCACGCTATCGGTTAGAGAAAGACGGAACGTACTCTATTAAAAATTCATTCGACAATCATTGCTGGAAAATGTGGCACAGCTGTGTCGTCACCTGGGATGGTAAAGTAGTACCCTGCTGCTTTGACAAAGATGCTCATCATGTACTGGGTGATGTAAGCCGTCAGTCGTTTAAGGAAGTTTGGCGAGGAGAAGCCTATCAGGATTTCCGAGCTTCACTGCTTCGATCAAGGAGTGAAATTGAGATGTGTAAGAACTGCACTGAGGGAACGAAGGTGTGGGCTTAGTATTTGGCAGCTAACCATCTTCCCAAAAAAACATCGTATACTCTATATCCTTCTTTTTCGAGCGTTAGAAACTCCTTTTGCATCAAAGCTGGTAGTGTTCGTTGCACGGTGCTGGATGTTAATCGATGCTTTGACAAAAATTCTTTTGAGGTTGGCTTACTGACCCAACCATCTTTGGCTACTGCAGTCAGCAATTGCACTTGCTGTGCTGTGAGCAACGAAAGATAGTTAGTAAACACCGGTTCGTTTTCCGAGAAAATCTTGTCAATCGCATGATGGAAGGATGCGTTAGACAGGGCCATCTTTATTTCGAATAGTCGATTACAAAAATATTGAACATAGAAGGTATGGCTATACGTCCAATCAAGTATAAATTCGGCTTCATTTTTAGTGATAGGAATTTCAGCCGCCTTGAAGTGATTCATGATGAATATTTCGTATTCATTTTGGGGAATGGATTCTAGCCCTAAAAATTGAGTGCTTTGATAAAACGGACGCCTCGCGTCTGCAAACATGCTGCTGAGTATGTGTTTTTGGCTTCCTGAATAAATGAAGTGAACATTATTCAAGTGTTGAATGTAGCTTCTAAGAAGGGCTTCAATATTTTTTTCTGGATAGGTGGTTATTTTCTGAAATTCATCAAAGGCTACAACGATGTGGGTGTTTTGTTTTTCAAGATGAGCAAAGATTTCTTCCAGTGTTTTTGAATTTTGTTTCCCTTTTTGAATATCCAATTCAACTGAAGGTGCACCACTGAGGGGGTCAATTGTGAATGTTGGGCGAAGGCTACCAAATAACGTTGTTATCTTTTGAAAAGAAGTATTCAGTACCCCAAGGTTCAATTGATTAATCGTTGCTTTTGCAAACTCTGTGACCATGGTAGAGAGGTCTGTAGTATGCAATAGGTCCACGTAGATGAGGTTATTTTTTTTTGACTTAGCTTGGTGAAACGCGTGCTTTATCAATCCCGTTTTCCCCATTCTTCTAAGCGAAACTAGGGTTATGT
Organism: Cyclobacteriaceae bacterium; assembly: GCA_019751475.1. Classification (GTDB taxonomy): domain Bacteria; phylum Bacteroidota; class Bacteroidia; order Cytophagales; family Cyclobacteriaceae; genus ELB16-189. The sequence continues at coordinate 1,471 of JAIENH010000562.1, read as the reverse complement.
TTCGGCCATTTTTAATAGCGCTAACTATTGACTGAGTTTCTTTTTTACGATCGCAGAAATAGGAGGCCCCTTGGTAGCCAGATATAAGGAAGGGGTTAAAGGGCTTTTTCATTATACATTAAGCATTATACATTTTGTATAATGCAATTTGTATAATTTGAAATTGAATTCCAAATCTGGCCAGATGGCCATGCCGAGGAAAATTAAATGGTTAAGCTAACCGACCGCCTTCTCTTTCTCTAAATCAGCAGCTGCGCATTTGCCGCACCCTGACGAGCAGGCATTTTTTGCCTGAAAAGACCTGTATACCATCCGACCGAGGTAGATGGCAGCACCCAAAAAAATCAGCCCAATGATAATTTGCTGAATCATGTGGCAAAGATAATGACTCTGGCTGGCATAATGAATTTGGCGATTAACCGTCCGGATACGGACGGTCACGGTCAATTTTGAACGTACAGAGTACATTTTTAGGCTTTCAGCACTTCAATTTGGCGGATTTACCATTGGCACTGATCTTGGAATGATCGGGACAAAATCAATGACCATGCTACGCAATTACCTCACCATCGCCTTTCGCAGCATCTTGCGCAATAAGTCGTATGCCTTCATCAACATTGCCGGCCTGGCATTAGGCATCACCACCTGTCTCATCATTTTTCTCATCATAAAAAGAGAGACAAGTTTTGACACGGCCTTTTCAAATGCAGATGCTATTTATCGCGTTGTGCGCCACTCTACAGATGCCTCAGGCGTAGAAAAGAGCAGCGTTACCCCATATCCGCTGGGGGCGGCCATGAAGGACGATTTTCCGGAAATCACGTCTACCCAATTTCATTTTCAGTTTGAGTCACTGATGACAATTGATGATGAAAAGGTGAAAGTCGAGAACATTGCCTTTGCCGATACGTCTTTCTTCGATGTCTTTAATTTTGAAGTGCTGTCGGGCAATCCTAAAAGAGACCTGGCACAACCCGGGAAAATTTTTCTCACCGAAGAGTTTGCCAAGAAGTTTTTGAAAAAAGATGCCAAGCACCTGAAGTTGGGTAATGTTCTTGATTTTGAAATTGCTGGCATCATTCGCACACCCTCTACACCCTCCCATATCAATTTTAACATGGTGGCTTCGCGTGCATCGCTCACACCTGAGACAGCCGAGAAGTTTTTGGGTTTTGGTATTGATCAATGGGGTTTGAATTCATCAGGATTTACCTATGTCAAGCTGCCACCTTCCATTAGTAAACAGTCGGTGGAGGCAAAGTTTCCTGCCCTTGTTAAGAAGTATTACTCACCAGAGGGGGCATCAATGCAAAGCTATTACCTTCAACCTTTAAAGGACATTCACTTCAATACAGAGTATGATGAAAATCCTGGCTCTACGTCATCTTCCTACTCTCTTTTATTCATACTTGGCTGCATTGGTCTTTTTATACTGGTTATCGCGTGTGTAAACTTTATCAACCTGGCCACC
>JAIENH010000435.1 GCA_019751475.1 Cyclobacteriaceae bacterium | reverse complement strand
TTTCAACTTTTTTACTACTTTTAACAATTAATTAACCCCTTGAATAATGAAAACTAGACTTATCATTGTCTGCCTGGCTTTAATTTTTTCGGGCTCACAGGTTTTCGCCCAACTCTCCAAAGCGGAGAAAAAGGAATGGAAAAAGAAGGCCAAAGAGTTTGCCAAGAACCCGGCCAACCTCAAGCAATTTACGGAGGCCAAGCAAACGGCCGATAATACCGTCACCAAACTTAATGGTGACATGAAGCAACTTCAGTCCACAGTAAGCGATAAAAACGCCCGCATTGCCGAACTGGAAGACCAGATTTCAAGAATGCGCAGCGAACTTACTTCTGCCAAATCGGAACTGGAGCAGCTAAAATCCAACCCTCCGATAAACCCGATGGATTTTTCGAAGGGTGTAGTCTTTAAAGTGCAGGTAGGTGCTTTTAAGAACAAAGACCTGTCCAAGTATTTTGATAACAATCCAAACTTTGGTGGTGAAGCAGCCGACAAAGATGGTAATGATCCGCAACGGATCACCATTGGAATTTTCCGCGATTACTGGGAGGCCGACACATTCAAAAAATATATGCGTGACATGGGCGTGAAAGACGCATGGATTGTGCCTTATCGCGATGGTCAACGCGTAGAGATTAAGGACGTGCTGGAAGGTGTCATGGCCGATAAGGCAGAGAAAGCACAGAAAAAATAATCAACACTATCACGAACAAAGAGCAGTGTCATACCAGCACTGCTTTTTTGTTTTCTACCTTTGGCGCATGAAATGGCCATTAAAGTGCTTTACACTTCACGGAATGTTAATTAGGCCATTCCATCTGGCCACGAAAGATTAATATTAACAGATGAAAAAGACTTGTGCAGTTGTTTTTTGTTGGTTGATCGTGGTGACAGCAGGTGCTCAAATAAGATTAACAAAACTTGTCGTAAAGCGAGGTGAGTCTTACGAGTTAAAAGGCTCTGACATTCTTGTGCTCGACACATTAATTCTTCACGACTCATCCAAACTAATTCTCAACCGGCTGAAGGGAGACAATTTTATTCATGCACGAGTGGCAATCTTTCACAAAGGCACCCGTGTGGATGGGCACGGTGTGCATGGATTGCGTGGAAGAAATGGACGACCGGGTCAATCACCTTCCAGCCCGTGTACGAACGGAGGCTCAGGTACATTAGGAAGTGATGGCACACATGGAGGTCATGGCACAAACCTGTCTTTGTACTTAAGTGATATTGTATTGCTGGGTGACTTGACAATTGACGTATCAGGCGGAGATGCCGGAGATGGCGGCACAGGGGGCGAAGGCGGTGGTGGTGGGCCTGGCACACGCCTGTGTGCAGGTGGTAATGGTGGTGCAGGCGCGGCTGGTGCCAATGGCGGAAAAGGTGGTGATGCCGGCAACGTTAATTTTGTTTCCTCGCGCATACCGGAATTGCGAAACATGCTGGGAGGAAAACTAAAAGTGCGTAACTACGGTGGTAATTTAGGACTTGGCGGTGAAGGTGGCAGTGGAGGATATGCCGGATTAAGTCCTGTAGGAAATAGTAAATTGGATGGCAAGCCGGGCCGCAAGGGCGCTAAAGGAAAAGATGGTATAGCAGGTAAACCTGGTTCGGTAAATTTTCTGGATAAGTAGCATGAACAGACGTTGGCTTTACAAACCTATTCCCGCCAAGGAAGAGATTTTGGCCTTGAGCCAGAGCATCAATGTCAATTCATACCTGTCAGCCATTTTATTGCAACGGGAAGTAAATACCTTTGATAAAGCAAAACATTTTTTCCGTCCTTCATTAGAAGATCTTCATGATCCTTTTTTGATGAAAGACATGGATCGAGCCGTGTCTCGATTAAAATCAGCTGTTGATAACGATGAAAAAATCTTAGTCTATGGCGATTACGATGTGGATGGCACCACGGCTGTATCGTTGGTCTACAGTTACTTGAAAAGTTTTTATCCAAATTGTGACTTCTACATTCCAGACCGCTATGCAGAAGGGTATGGCGTTTCAGAAGCTGGCATTATTTGGGCCGAAGAAAATAACTTCTCACTGATCATCGCCCTTGACCTTGGCATCAAAGCGTCTGACATGGTAGTGCTGGCCAATCACAAGGGAATAGATTTTATCATTTGCGATCACCACCTGCCTGATAAGAAAATCCCGCAGGCAGTGGCTGTGCTCGATCCCAAGCAAGATGATTGCAACTATCCGTTTACGGAATTAAGCGGCTGCGGTATTGGCTTCAAATTGCTGCAGGCATTTGCGAGAAAGCATGCCGATGAGCAGGCATTGGCGGAATACCTCGATTTAGTTGCCGTGAGCATCGCCTCTGACATTGTGCCGATCACGGGTGAGAATAGAATTTTGGCCCACCACGGACTCAAACAACTGAACGAAAATCCTCGCCCTGGGTTAAAGGCCCTCAAGGAAATTGCCGCCACAAAAAATGAACTTGACATTTCAGGTGTGGTGTTTACGTTGGGTCCGCGCATTAATGCGGCCGGCCGGGTAGCTCACGCGCGCGGAGCAGTTGAGCTGTTAATTTCAAAAACAGAAGATGAGGCCAACGCTTTCGCGGAAAAAATCAATATCAAAAATGATTTGCGCAGGGAATTTGATATTAACATCACAGAGGAGGCCCTGGCGATGATTGAATCCAGCGAATCGCTTCAAAAGGCCAAAAGCACCGTTTTATTTAAAAATTCCTGGCACAAAGGAGTAATTGGCATAGTTGCTGCTCGGTGTGTGGAGCGCTACTATCGCCCTACCGTGATTCTGACTGAAAGCAACGATAAAATTACCGGCTCTGCCCGCAGTGTCAATGGCTTTGACCTCTACCAGGCCATTGAGCAATGTGGTGACCTATTGGAAAAATTTGGAGGCCATAAGTATGCAGCTGGCCTTACGCTAGATCGTCTTAATCTACCGGCCTTTCAGCAGCGCTTTGAAGAAGTGGTTGCGGCCACCATCACAGACGAAATGCTCACACCTGTGGTAGAAATAGATTTACCGCTACCTTTTGACGCGATCACACCCAAATTCATTTCTATTTTAAAACAAATGGCGCCTTTTGGTCCTGATAACCAGCGCCCTGTGTTTGAGTCACGCAATGTATTTGTTATGAATTCATTGGCAACCTTCAAAGACAAGCATCTTCGTTTTCTGGCCGGACAAAAAAACAATGAATTGTTTTTTAACGCAGTAGGGTTTGATCAGATCGAACATTACGAGAGATTGCTAAGCGGAGATTATTTTACCATGGCCTATACCATCGAGGAGAGTTCTTTCAACGGTAACACCAGCGTGCAACTGCGCATCAAAGACATTAAATTCTAGTACCATGACACTTCGGGCTGATAACCTCTTAAAGAAATATAAAAAGCGCACGGTGGTGAATAACGTTTCTGTGCGCGTAGAGCAGGGCGAGATCGTGGGACTGCTCGGGCCCAACGGTGCAGGAAAAACCACAAGCTTCTACATGATCGTAGGGTTGATAAAGCCCAACGGTGGGCAGATCTTTCTCGATGATCAAAATATCACCGACTTGCCCATGTATAAGCGTGCTCAATTAGGCATTGGCTACCTCGCACAAGAAGCCTCTGTTTTTCGAAGTCTCACGGTAGAGGAAAATATTCTGGCTCCGCTGGAAATGCGTGATATACCCCGTAAGGCACAAAAAGAAAAAGTAGAAAGTCTCCTGGAAGAATTTAGTCTTACGCATGTGCGCAAAAACCTGGGCATGGTGCTATCAGGTGGGGAGCGGAGACGAACGGAAATAGCTCGTGCGCTGGCCGTGAACCCGCACTTCGTTTTGCTGGATGAGCCTTTTGCCGGGGTAGACCCGATTGCCGTTGAGGAAATACAGTCCATTGTATCACGGTTGAAGAAAAAGAATATTGGTATCCTTATTAGTGATCACAACGTGGATGAAACGCTGGCCATTACCGACCGGGCCTACTTGATGGTAGAAGGAAAGCTCTTCAAGGCCGGCACAGCACAAGAGTTAGCCGATGACCCACTGGTGCGCAAAGTCTATTTAGGCCAAAACTTCAGACTAAGACGTGTGCAACAGGTGGAAGAGGCAAAGTAAAGATTGGATAGATTTTTTTCTGTCTTACAGATTCTGGTGATCAGAGAATTGGTTGAGAATTTTCCGATCCTAACTTTTTATCTATTATTATGGTCTAATAGGGGAATCCGTGAAGATGAGGCCTTGTTTTTTTCTTTTACTGCTGTTGATAAGCTCAATAAGCCAAGCTCAAAAGGTGGCGGTGGTGATGAGCGGAGGCGCTGCCAAGGGCATGGCCCACATTGGCATGCTCAAAGCATTGGAGGAGAATGAAATACCGATAGACTATGTGGTGGGCACCAGCATGGGCGGCATCATAGCCGGCTGTTATGCTGCCGGCATGAGTCCTGCTTACATTGAAGAGTTGATGTTGCAGGAAGACCTGACGCGATGGATAAACGGGCAATTGGAGAAGGGATACAATTATTACTATAACAAAAACGATGATCACCCTTCATTCGTCCGGTTAAATCTGTCACTCGACTCTACGTTTAGTGTAAACCTCAATTCCAGCATTGCCAATGATCTGGCGCTAAATTTCGCTATTGCTGAAAAAATGGCCCAACCCTCCGCCATAGCGAAAGGTAACTTTGATAGCCTCTTTGTGCCGTTACGCGTGGTGGCGGCAGAGATTTTCACGCAGCAGGAGGTGATATTGAAGAAAGGAAACCTGAACGATGCGCTTCGCGCCACGCAGACGGTGCCCTTTTTTTATAATCCTATCCGAATAGATGGCCGCTACCTGTTTGATGGTGGTGTGTACAATAATTTTCCTGTGGATGTTGCCGAAAAAGAATTCAATCCAGAAGTAATTATTGGATGCAATGTTTCCTCAAAAGTGTATGACGAATATCCGTCCAAAGAAGATGATCAATTGATTTCCAAGTCACTGATCTACCTCTTTCTCGATAAGTCAGATCCTTCCCAGGTGCCTTCTACCGGGGTGTACATTCAACCTAACCTCAAGAACTACACCGGCTTCGACTTTGCAAGGACCAAAGCCCTTATTGATAGCGGCTATACTGCAACGATGCGCCTTATGCCCGAGATAAAAGCCAAGATTGCGCAGAGACGCACCTGCGAAGAGGTGGCAATAGCCAGGAATAAGTTTAACAATCGGACATCGCCTCTGTTGGTAGACAAAGTGATTATGAATGGATTCAATAGTCATCAAACACGATATCTTAATCGCCTCTTCAATAGCGGAAGGCGTCCGCTCTACTTTAACGATATCAAGTCGGGTTATTATCGGTTAGTGTCCGAGGACTACTTTAGAAACGTGTATCCCGGTTTTCTTTTCGACAATCAATCCCAACGATTCAACTTTCAACTTACGAAGCGACCTCAGAATAACTTTCAAGTGGATTTTGGAGGTGTAATAGCCACCCGCAATGTGAGTAGCATCTTTCTGGGTTTTAATTACTACTATTTCAACCGGCTGTTGACTCATGCCAGCGCCAATTTTTATGTTGGCAGCTTTTACAAATCCGCACAGGTCAAGGCACGATTAGATTTCCCCAACCTTAATCAGTTTTATCTGGAGCCAGAGGCTACGTTCAATAACTTCAATTTTTTGGAAGGACGTGAGATCATCCTGCTAAAGTCAAAGTCCACAGTTTTAGATCGTACGGATCGGAAAATCGGGATGAGTCTTGGAATACCCCTTGGCCGTCAATACAAGGCCGTGCTGGGTGGTCACTTTATTACCAACGAGGATCAGTATATCAACCGTGATTTTTTGATTGCGACTGATACCCTCGACAAATTACAACTCACGGGAGGCCGCTTTGGATTTCATATTTTAAGCAATAACCTCAACCGAAAGCAGTATGCCTCCAGCGGCAAGTCATTTGATTTTGGAGTGGATTGGTTTGATCTGAATGAACAATTGATACCCGGCTCTACATCGGTATTGAAAAACACCTTGCCGGATGGCATACAGCGAACCTGGTTTAGAGGCTCACTTGTGTTGGAGCAGTATTTTAAAAAGGGTATTTACAGCTCGGGCTACTTGTTTCATGCCAACCTGTCTAACCAGCCTACCTTCACTAATTATAATGGCACCATAATCAATGCCCCCGGCTTCTTTCCCTTTCAGGACAGCCGGACTTTACTCCTTCAGAATTTTCGGTCGGTAAACTTTGTGGCGGGCGGGTGGCGCAACGTGTTTGCCCTACGCAAAAACATCGATTTTAGGCTGGAAGGGCACCTTTTTAAGCCATTTCAAGCCATTTCGCAAGGCCAACAACAAGAGCCAATTTTAAGCGAGATTTTTGAGAAAATTTACTTTGCCGGCACGGCAGGCTTCGTGATGCATTCCACGGTGGGTCCGGTAAGCTTGTCCTTTAATTATTATGACGACAAGGAAAACCAATTCGGGGTCTTATTGCATGTGGGCTATCTGCTCTTCAACAAGTCATCCTTAGAATAGCACCAGCAAAAGACTCACTTCTCATATCTTTTTAAAAATTTTAATTATGTTTAGCCTTTGATTGCTATCCCTATACCTACGCTAACATGAAGAGAGTTTTACTTATTTTATTAGTACTGTCATTGGGTGCCAACTACAGCCATGGCCAAGTAGTTCAGTGGGCTTCCAAAGTCATCGAATTTAGCAGCGAGCTAACGCCCGTTCAGTATTCTGCCCAACAAGCTTTGGGCAAGCCGAATGTGTTACCTGCAGGGGGTCAAAACCCCAATGCCTGGACGCCCGACAAGCCGAAGCGAACGGAGTTTATCAAGTTGGGATATGCCAATCCAATTCAAATTGAACAGGTCGCTATTGCTGAATCGCATAACCCCAGTGCCTTATTTAAGCTATATGCATACGATGAAAAGGGTACTGAGCACCTGATTCATAGTTTTAGTCCCGGGCCGGTCCCTTTAAAAGGACGTATGCTCAATGTCTTTGTAGAAAAGACATCTTATAAGGTAGCAGCTCTCAAGTTGGAGTTTGACGGCTCCTCTCTTACCGATTATTTTTCCATTGATGCAGTGGCCATTGCAGACGTTAATATTCCAATCATTGCTGATATAGCTGTGCCGGAATTGCTGGCCAAAGGCTTGGTGATTGAACAACTCGATAAAAATGTAAACAGCGACTACAGCGAACTTAATCCACTGCTTTCCCCTGACGGCAAGACTCTGTACTTCTCTCGCAAAAACCATCCTGATAATATGGGTGGTGTGAACGATAAGGAAGACATCTGGTATTCTGAGCTGGGATCAGACGGCAAATGGATGCTGGCAAAGAACATGGGCCCCAAATTCAATAATGAAGGCCCCAACTTTGTAAATGCAATCGCCTCTACACCTGATGGCAATTCTGTACTGATCTTGGGTAATAAATATCTTCCTAAAGGAAAGATGTTGGCGGGTGTTTCCATGAGTACAAACATTAATGGAAACTGGACAGCGCCAAAGCCAATCATGATTGAGAATGATTACAATTTTAATGAGAAGGCCAACTACTTTCTTGCCAATACCAAGAAAACCCTTCTCATGTCGGTAGAGCGTGAAGACTCTAAAGGTGGGCGCGACATCTATGTAAGCTTTCAAAAAAATGACAGCTCATGGACGGAGCCCTTGGATCTGGGAAGTGTAGTGAATACTGCCGGAGAAGAGTCGGCACCTTTCTTGGCTTCCGATGACAAAACACTTTACTATTCTTCGAATGGTTTCAGCGGCTATGGTGGTGCTGATGTGTACGTCACCAAGCGATTGGATGATACATGGACCAATTGGTCAGAACCGCAAAACATGGGCCCCGACATTAACTCAAAATTAGATGACTTGTTTTTCCATGTGCCCTCCACGAGCGAGTTTGCTTATTACTCACGTGGTGTGACGGAAGAAAACGCAGACATCTATCGCGTGAAGCTTCCAATCTATAAGAGCCCTGAGCCGGTGGTGATTGTAAAGGGTAAGCTTATCGATGCGAAGACAGGAAAGCCCGTTGGAGCCAAAATCATTTACGAGCGATTGCCCGATGGTAAAGAAATTGGGGTGGCCAATTCTAATCCGGAAACAGGTGAATATGAAATTCACTTGCCCGGTGGTCAGCGATATGGTGTGCGTGCGCAGGCCGAAGGCCATGTATCTGAAAACCAAAATTTAGATCTTACCAATGTAACCAAAGATGGTACGGTAGAGACGCGTGACATTACACTGGCCCCGATTGAAGTGGCTGCTATTGAGCCCAGCGCTACCATTACCCTCAACAACATTTTCTTTGATTTCAACAAAGCTGTGTTGAAATCGGCTTCCTATCCTGAATTGAATCGGATTGTTGATCTGATGAACCAAAAGTCAACTATGACAGTGGAAATAGCTGGCCATGCTGACGCTACCGGCCCGGAAGAGTATAACCTTCTGCTATCGGAATGGCGTGCGAAGGCGGTTACAAAATACTTACAGGACAAAGGCATAAGCAGTGAACGCATCAATACTGTGTTCTATGGAGAGTCTAAGCCTATTGATACAAATGATACCAAAGAGGGCCGCAGCAAGAACAGGCGCGTGGAGTTTAAAATCATAAAACTGTAGGTGCACGCTTGGCTATATAATGGACCATTCATTTAGTAAACCCCAATGAAAAAGAACATTCTAGTAGCACTTCTTAGTGTGATCATTTACGGACCCTTGTTGGCCCAACAGAAAGACACACTCATTTACGCCACCGGCAAAATCATCAACCATCAGACCAAAGAGCCAGTGGTTGCCAGTATTTCGTACCAAAGCTTGCCGTATGGAAATAAAGTAGGCATGCTGAAGGGCAGCAGTTTCACTTTTCCGATGTATGACAACGAAAAATATTCGATCACAGTAGATGCGCCCGGATTTTCAACCTCAAAGTATATGCTTGATCCGGCCGCAGCCAACGCTGACCGCCAGGTGGTACAGGATATTGAGTTGGGCCTTCCTGCACCGGCAGCAACCGTGGCTGAAACGACCCATCATGTTGGTAAAGTGATGCGATTGGACGCACTTATTTTTCAACAGCGCTCATCCATCATTAGCCCGGAATCCTATCCGGAATTGAACTCGGTGGCGCAAATGCTGCACAATAACCCAAGAATGATCATTCAGCTGGAAGGCCACACCGATACGCGGGGCGATGCGAAAATGAACCTTAAACTCTCGCAACAGCGCGTAGATGCCGTGCGTGATTATCTTATCAGACGAGAAGTGAGCAAGAGCCCTGTTAAGTTAAAAGCCTTCGGTGGTACAATGCCAATCAGCCGGGAGAATACGGAAGAGGCGCATAAACTGAACCGCAGGGTAGAAGTGAGGGTACTTGAAAATTAGTTAGCAACCACCACTCTGGATTTTTTCATCCAAAAGTTTTTCAAGCGGACCAGGCAGTCCGCTTTTGTTTTTTCCTCCAGGCTGCTAGCCATCACTGATTGTAGAAGCAGTTTTCCTAACTCCTCGCATCGAGGTGAATTGTATAGGGCATTGGCTTTCTCCAGTACATGGGTGCTCTTAACCCAGTTGTGGTCGTTAAAAGCTTTCACAGCCTGATTATAGTAAAGTAATCCAGTAAGTTTTTCGAAAGAGATTGTTTGATACAACCGAAAGGAGTAAGAATAGGATAATTGCGATGAGTTAACGGAGGGTATTTCATTTTTGCGATAGTCGGCTGTGCGTTTTGCAATGGCGCTAGCCTCTGATACGTATCCACCCAATCGGTCAGTTGTTTCAATCAAGACATCTCCCTTGCTGGTATGCACCAGCAAAAAAATGTGGTAGTTTGTTTCGATGATGTCGAAAGAGTAATTGAGTTCGCGCAGTACCAGGCTAAAAAGAGACGTGGCCGTAAGGCAATCGAACTGACCGGTAGAAAATAACACATCGAAACCTGAATGAGCTTCGTATTTTTTTAAGAAGTCGGACTGCAGTTTGTTGAATATTTTCTGTAGGCGTTTTTCATCCGACAGGCTTTTTTTACTCACGGCCTTTACAACCGATTGGATTTTGCTCTCGGCTATGCTGCTCTCCGTTGGCCCGGCTGTTGACAGGAAAGCCTGTAGCGTATTCTGCCCGTTGGCTGCCGTGCAAAGACCAAGAAGCGATATTAAAAAGAGTATCCTCAAGCCGATTTGTTAACAAACTGGTAATAAAATTAACATTTAGATAATAATAATCAAATATTCTTAACATTTAGGTAACATTAGGTAGTACCTACCATTTGCCTTATTTTAGTCTGATAAACGTTCAGCAATGACACCCCTTACTAAGTCAGCTACCTCACAAGACCTTGTTGCCTTGTTTGAAAGGCAAAAGCGAAAAGCAATTGAGATGCGGGTAGAGCCCTTAAAAAGCCGAATTAACCGCTTAAAAGCACTCCAAACGTGGATAATGAACCAGCGTGAACGAATTAAGGCAGCCGTGCATGCGGATTTCAAAAAGCCCCTCCTTGAGGTGGATACCTCGGAGATATATCCTGTACTGACCGAGATAAAGCATACCCTTAGCCATTTAGAGCAATGGGTCCGCCCAAAAAAAATTGATGCTACTCTTACCTATCTGGGCACCCAATCGGAGATTCGATATGAACCAAAAGGGGTTTGCCTCATCATTTCCCCCTGGAATTTTCCATTCAATTTATGCGCGGGCCCGCTAGTGTCCTGCCTGGCGGCCGGCAATACGGCTGTCATCAAACCTTCCGAGTTAACACCCCTTACCTCGGCCGTGGTGCGAGAGATGGCGACCGAAATTTTTGAAGAAGATATTGTTGCGGTGGTGGAGGGCGCAGTGGATGTTTCGACTGCTTTGCTTGAGCTTCCGTTCGATCACATATTTTTCACGGGCAGCCCTGCGGTAGGAAAAGTTGTTATGAAAGCAGCCGCGAAACATTTGTCATCGGTAACCCTTGAGCTGGGTGGAAAGTCTCCTACTATTATTGACGCCACCGCTGATTTGAATGATGCCGCACGAAGGATTGCTTTCGGAAAATTTTTTAATAATGGCCAGACCTGTATTGCACCAGATTACGTGCTGGTGGAACATTCCGTTCGAGATGCATTTATAGAAAAGCTAAAGTCGAGCGTGCTGGCATTGTTTGGTGATGGCAAGTCCATTGAAGAGTCTTCAGGAAGCTATGCTCGCATTGTAAACAGCCGGCACTTTCAGCGGGTAAATGAATTGGTGCGCGATGCTATTGAGCGGGGAGCAAAGCCACAAACACTCGGCCCGGCTAATGCCTCGGCTAATTTCATGGCACCCGTAATTCTTTCAGATGTTTCGGCAGGTTCGCAGATTCTGGAGGAGGAGATCTTCGGGCCGGTGCTGCCTATTCTTACTTTTGAAACAAAGGAAGAGATCACAGATCAAGTCAATAGCCGGCCAAAGCCCCTGGCCCTCTATATCTTTAGCAAATCAAGCGCTTTTCGCGAATACGTGATGTCACGCACATCGGCCGGGGGAGTTTGTATCAATGAGTGCGTGCTACAATTTACCCATCCTAACCTACCCTTTGGTGGGGTGAACAGTAGCGGCATCGGGAAATCGCATGGTTTTTATGGATTTCAGGCTTTTTCAAACGAAAAGCCTGTTTTGAAGCAAAGAGGCGG
>JAIENH010000124.1 GCA_019751475.1 Cyclobacteriaceae bacterium | reverse complement strand
ATTGAGAGTGTCGACTATGTGATTAAAGATGTGCTAAAGCCTCACCAGCAAAATCGTGTGAAAGCACTAATTAACCCGGATGCCGACCCGTTGGGATATGGATGGAATGTAACGCAGTCAAAAATTGCCATTGGCAGCGGTGGTTTTTCCGGCAAGGGCTTTTTGAAGGGCACACAAACCAAATTTGACTTTGTGCCTGAGCAAAGCACGGATTTTATTTTTTGCACGATAGGCGAAGAGCATGGTTGGCTGGGTAGCCTGGTTGTGGTAGCGCTGTTTGTCACGCTACTCTTGCGGGTTATCTACCTAGCTGAGCGACAGAAAAACAGGTTTGCCCGTGTGTATGCCTACAGTGTAGTCAGCATCTTGTTTTTTCACTTTGCCATTAACATCGGAATGACGGTCGGACTTTTCCCCGTAATTGGTATTCCGCTTCCCTTCTTCAGCTATGGCGGATCATCGCTGTGGGGATTTACTGTACTGCTCTTTATTCTATTGAAATTGGATGCGCACCGTGGGCAGGTGCTACAGCGGATTTAGCAAATGCTGTAAGCATTCTTCTATTAAGTTTGATCAGCTCAACCTATGGTACTTTTTCGTATTGAAAGATGATTGCTATCTTTGTTTAGTAATATGGAATTGTGAAAATCCATCGCACCATTATTAACCCCCAAACGGAGGCAGATCTTGTAGTTCATTTGCCTGAACGATTTCTTCAAAAGGAAACGGAAGTAATCGCTTTCTCTATTGACGATTATCAGGCGCCAGAAGGCAAAAGGACATATGAAGAAATGGTAAGATTTTATCGCGATAATGCTATAGATTTCACCAAGATCGAAAAGTGGAAGCGCGAGGATTTATATGAGTAGAGCGTTTCTTGACTCTAATATCTGCGTATACTGGTTTGATAAATCCAATCCTGATAAACAGGACAAGGCACTTGTATTGTTAAAGAGCAGGCCATTTGTAAGTTCTCAAGTAGTGATTGAAACGTATCTGGCATGCTCCCGCAAATTGAAACTTCCAGCGCAAATCTGTGATGAAAATACGCTTATTCTTTGTGACGCTGCGACTGTAATGCCTATTGAGCCATCGACTTTTTCAGCAGCGCTAAGTCTTAAAAGCAAACTCCAGTTTTCTTTTCTTGATTCTTTAATTATTGCATCGGCACTACAAGCTGAATGTACTACGCTGTATTCGGAAGATTTGCAACATGGTCAATTGATTGAAGGCAAATTGAAGATTGTCAATCCATTTATCTAATAAAGACAATTTTCCTAGCGGTTTGTGCTATGCAAATCGCCTTTCCACTATTTCCATAAACTCCCGGTACTCTTCGCTGTCCTTGCTCCACTCGCCATAATTGTTGTTGATATAATTGTTGGCTTGTGCCATCGTATCAAGCTCATCAAGACGTTCGATGGCTGCTGAGAAAAGTTCGAAGTCACCATTGAAAAGGATTTTGGTGAACATGAACTTTTGGTTGATGGTGAGACTGTCTTTAATCTTCTTCCGTTTCTGAAAATCTTCGGCAAGACTGGTTCCAGTGCTTTTTGAAAACTGATCATAAAGCGTAGTCTGGGCGGCTGCCACTTTTTTGGCCGGTTCCGGTTTGGGTTCTTCTTTTTTTACGGCTACCGGCTTGGCAATTTCTTCCATTACAGGTTGCGCGACTTCTACTGCAGGCTTAGCGCCATACCAGGTCGAAACATCCAACGGCACTACCTTGGAAAACAACTCAACATACGGATCAATGTCTTCGGGTGTGAAATTTACTTCCTCTAAAATTCGGTCGAGCATCCCGAAGGCTTCATTCCCCGAAAGGGAACTTAGTTTTTTCTCTTCCAACTCGTTCATCAACCGCTCAAGCGGCACGCGATTGATTTTGATATACTTGATGTCGTTTTTCAGGTCTTCTACTTTCAGGGCGCTGCCCTTGCCGCTGTCCACCGTGTTTGAATAAAAGTCATAAGGATCCAGAATTAAAAAAAGCGTCTGGCTAACAGCCTTTTTTAGCAGCGGCTGAAAGTTTTCTTTTGAAATGGAAATATTATTTGACAACGTGTTTTGGAGCTTTGTCAAAGCATCGGCTACGGCAGGGGCCGAATAATCAAAAAAAGGACTGCGCAACTTCTGACCTTCCAATCGCCAGGCATGTAGCAGTTCGCGCACGACAAAGAGATTGACTTGGTGGACATCGCATAACTTTAATATAGCGGGCCCCGTAATTTTCTCGTTTGCCAAGAAGTAGGAAGTTGTTACTTTCGATGCGTAATCATCGCTGTAGTCCTCCAGGGCCTTTAGGTTAAATTTTTCGTCCATGAGATTGCAGTGGTAAACGGATTGCCGTTGGTGATGGTAAAGATAATCATAGAAAATCTTGGACAAAAAGAAGTAACGGCCTCCGCCCCGGGGCGCAACGTGCTGCAACTGCTGCATGGCCACGGCATCGACTGGATGCATGCCTGTGGCGGCAAGGGTCGTTGCACTACCTGTAAAATAATTGTATTGGAAGGGTCTGAAAACCTTGCTCCACTCACCATAGCCGAAATGGGCTATCGAAAGCAAGGCTTGCTAAACGCCAACGAGCGACTTGCCTGCCAGGCCAGGATCCAGGGCTCGATTCGTGTGGCCGTGCCGGATGACTCCAAGCTGCCGCACTTAAAATATTCAGGATAGCAGTGGATTACTTTCGCAAGGGCGCCAAGATGCGATACTCAGTCTCCACATCACCTTTGCTGATATCGGTGAGCTTGCCCTTCAGCATCCTCTTCTTCAGGGGAGAGAGGTAGTCGACAAACATCTTTCCGTCAAGGTGGTCGTACTCGTGCTGGATGATGCGCGCCTTCATGCCATCAAAGGTCTCTTTATGCGATACCCAATTTTCATCGAGGTATTGTATAGTGAGTTTCTCCTGGCGAGCCACGTTTTCACGAATGTTGGGGATGCTCAGACACCCTTCTTCAAATTCCCATTCGTCTCCTTCCTCTTTCAGCATCACCGGGTTGATGAATGCTTTCTTGAAGTCGGTCATATCTTCCTCTTTTTCATCAAGCGTGGTGCCGTCCACTACGAAGATGCGCAGGCTCTTGCCGATCTGAGGTGCTGCCAGCCCGATGCCGTGAGCAGCATACATGGTGTCAAACAGATCCTGAATAAGTGCAGGGAGGTCTAGCGAATTTTTTTCGATCTCCTTGGCCCGTTTGCGAAGCACCGGGTCGCCATACATAACTATTGGATAAACCATTCGCTGGCAAAATTATTAAAAAGAACGCAGACCGGTTTCATGTTTTACAGACCGCTCACTTCTTTTCCATGAAACGCTGAAGAATTAATACGGCACTAATCTTATCCATGTTGCCCTTTACCTGGCGGTCTTTCTTTTTCATTCCCCCTGTTATCATGGCTTCCATGGCTTGCACGCTGGTAAATCGTTCGTCTACCAGTGTCACCGGCTTGTCAGGAAATTTAGTTGAAAGCTCGGTTACTAATCTTTGCACAGGCGCGGTCATGTCGGTATCCTGGTTGTTGAGTCGCTTCGGCATGCCGACCACGATCTCGTCCACCACTTCCTTTTTAAAGTATTCCTGCAGAAAAGAAATCAGCTGCGAGGTCTCAATCGTTTCAAGTGCTGTTGCGATGATGCGCAAGGGGTCGGTCACTGCAAGACCAGTGCGCTTTAATCCGTAGTCGATGGCGATTACGCGTGCCATGTCAACGCAAAACAAAGATAGATGTCAATTGAATTTTGATTTTTCCAGCACGGAACGCTTCACATTGTTTTCCAGTACCATCGCCTTTGGAAAAAGGATTTCATTCTCAATGCGGGCATGAATCTGCAGACTTTGCTCCAGGTGAGTGAGCTCGGCATAAATCACTTTCACGTGGAGAGGTGTCTCCGGTGTTACGGTATAGTTGTCGGTGATTCGCCTGATTCCTTCCATTTCGTCATCGTGCACTTCGTGCTCAGATGCAAAGCGTTGAATGGAGTGCCGCTCCATCATGTAGAAAAGCTTGGAGGGATTTCCCTTTCCGAAGTGCGCCTTGTACAGCAATTGAATGTAGCGGAACAGCGTATCTTCCTCTTCGTAGATGTGATGAATGAAATCTTCTACAAAAAGCGGAAAGAGCGTTTTCAAATCTTTGGCGATAGCATCGTAAGATGGATGGTGAGCGGTAAAACTCTCCACCAGCTTCGAAATGAAAGGCAGCTTATTTTTAACAAAAACAAAATGTGCGTGCCGAAGATATTCGATAATCAGGTCGATGGGATAGGAGACCAGCGGCAGTTTTTCATCCAGCGGTCGGGCAGGCGATTCCAATTCTTGAACAACTTGCTCAACCGGGAGGCCGCAAGCAAGGCAGGCTTCTTCCAGCGTATTTTCGGGATATTCATAAAAACGTATCCCAAAATAATACAGCACAGAAGCCCGCACATAGTCTTGCTCTACCAGTTCAGAAATCTTCGTGTGCTGCAGGGGCCCTGTGATCATAAGGGCAAAGGTAAAAATTGGGCTCCTTTCCACAAGATGGTTTCGCTGAGTGTGAACTTTGCCCCATCTTTGCCGTTTTAGACAGGAAGTATCGGTATATGAGTGAGATTAACAACAATTCGCGCCAAATCGCCCTGCCACTGGTGTTATGTATCGGCCTGGCCGCAGGGGTACTGATTGGGGCGAGCATCAATTCCACTTCAGTATCGACTGGCGGTGGCAGTGAAGACATTGAAAAACTACAGGAAGTACTTGGGCTCATAAAAAATGAGTACGTGGATACCACCAAGACAGACGCATTGGTGGACGAGGCCATTCAGCACATGCTTGATAAACTGGATCCGCACTCGGCCTACATTCCCATCAGTCAACGGACGGAAGCCAACGAAGACTTGCAAGGCAATTTCGAGGGCATCGGTATCGAATTTAATATTTTTCATGACACGCTTGTGGTAGTAGCCGCTGTGAGCGGAGGCCCTTCGGAGGCAGTCGGTCTGCTGCCGGGTGATCGTATTGTGAAAGTGGGTGATAAAGTGATTGCCAATATCGGGCTTACCAATCCGCAGGTGATGAAGTTGCTCAAAGGTCCCAAGGGCACGGAGGCCAAACTAGAATAATTAGTAAGAACAAACGTGAGCCGCTTAAGTTTACAATCATTCGCGATAAGATTCCGCAACACTCGGTAGATGTGGCTTACATGATTGATCCGGAGATTGGTTATATCAAAGTCAACCGGTTTTCACAAACTACTTTTACAGAGTTTCAAAAAGCTATGGAAAGCTTGCGCAAGCAGGGCATGAAAAAACTGGTACTCGACCTGCAAGGCAACCCGGGCGGCTATATGAATCAGGCCATTGACCTGGCCGATGAATTTCTTTCGGCAGGCAAAAAAATTGTTTTCACAAAAGGCAAAGATTCGAAATACGATTCAGATGCAGTCTCTACTGCCAAAGGTGATTTTGAAAAAGGAGATCTCATCGTATTAGTAAACGAAGGTAGCGCTTCTGCTTCTGAGATTTTGGCAGGCGCCCTTCAAGACAACGACCGGGCGCTAGTCGTTGGTCGCAGGTCGTTTGGCAAGGGATTAGTGCAGTCTCCTTTTGACCTTAGCGATGGTTCAGAGCTTCGGTTGACGATCTCACGCTACTATACGCCCAGCGGTAGATCAATACAAAAGCCGTATGGCGATGGAGAGGAATATTCTAAAGACATGCTGCAACGCTACAAGCACGGTGAATTTTTTCATTCGGACAGTATCAAGTTTAACGATTCCTTGAAGTATCTCACATTAAACGGCCGTTCCGTTTACGGTGGGGGCGGCATCATGCCCGATTACTTTGTGCCATTAGACACTACACAAAACAGTCGCTACCTCAATGAGCTGTATATTTCTAATTCCATTCAAGAGTATGTCTTCACATACGCAGACAAGTACAAAGAGTCGCTGAAGAAAAATGGCTTTGAAAAATTCTATCGGGATTTTGTTGTGAGTGATGATATGCTGGCCGGATTGGTAAAAGTAGGTGAGCGCAACAAAGTGCCTGCCGACTGGAAGGATCTCAACCGGCACAAGGCGATTTTTCAGGTAAATGTAAAAGCCCAACTGGCGCGCAGGGTGTGGGGCAACGATGGCTTCTTTCCCATCTTTAACGAGACCAACGAAGTATTGCAGCAGGCTATCAGGCTTTTTGACCGCATACCCGACCTCGACCGCAGGCGCTTGTAAGCACCCGCCAAAATCCATTGTGATTTCATAACTTCAACCCGTTAACACGGTTGAGTTATGTATTATCATCGCTTGGGGAATATACCTCCGAAACGCCACACGCAATTCCGCCAGCCGGACGGGAGTTTGTACAAGGAGGAGGTGGTCAGCTCTGAAGGATTTTCGGGCATCTATTCCATTTTGTACCATATCAATCCGCCTACGCGAATCAAGCAGCTAAAAGAGCCTGTGAAATACGGGCCTAAAAAGCTGGAGGACTATGGCCTGCGGCAGACTCACTTAAACACTTCAAAAGTTGGCGCCACAGGTGACGACTACCTCAGCGCACGCAAAGTGCTGTTGATGAATAACGATTGCTCACTTTCCATCTGCTCACCCACGAAGCGGTCGATGGATTACTTCTATAAGAATGCCGAAGGTGATGAAGTATTGTTTGTGCACGATGGCAGCGGCAGCCTTTACTCGCAATTTGGCAAACTTGATTTCCGTCAAGGTGACTATGTAGTGATACCACGCACAGTGATCTACCGGCTTGAGTTTAACGAAGGCCCGTTGCGTTTGCTCATCATTGAGTCAGCCTCACCGGTGGAAACGGTGAAGCGCTACCGCAACCAGTTGGGCCAGTTGCTGGAGCATTCGCCCTACTGCGAGCGCGACATCCGACCGCCTCATGAGTTGACACCCGATCATCGCAAGGGGGAGTTTCTCATGAAGATAAAAAAGCAGGGGCACCTGCATCATTATCTCTACGATTATAGTCCGCTGGATGTGGTTGGTTGGGATGGATTTTTGTGGCCGTATGCTTTCTCGGTGCATGAGTTCGAGCCCATCACGGGGCGCATTCATCAGCCACCGCCTGTACACCAGACATTCCAAGGGCATAACTTTGTGATCTGCTCGTTTGTGCCGCGACTATTTGACTATCATCCACTTTCCATCCCGGCCCCGTACAACCACAGCAACATCGACAGTGATGAAGTGTTGTATTATGCCGAGGGAAATTTTATGAGTCGCAGGGGCATTGAGCGAGGCTCATTCACACTTCACCCCGGTGGCCTGCCCCACGGCCCGCACCCCGGCACGGTGGAAAAAAGCATTGGTGCGAAAGAGACAAAAGAACTGGCCGTGATGCTGGATACATTCAAGCCCTTGTATCTTACTACCGATGCGCTCGAATTTGTGGACAAGAACTATCCCATGAGTTGGACAGATCACGCAGAAGGTTTTAACGAGATCAACACACCCTAATCTTTTTAGCTTATGAAATGGTTGTTATTCATTCTTCTTGCGGTCGGTCTCCCTGCCTGGGGTCAAACCGTTGATATCACCGGAGCATGGCAAACCGGTACAGACGAGGCCCGCACCGTACTCATCATCGCACCCAAACAGTATGCGGTATCTGTTTATAATCTGAACGACAAAACATTTGCAGGAACGTATGGAGGCCAGTGGCGCATGGATAAAAACCAATTCGTAGAGCTCCAGGAGTTTAATACCCTCCAACCTGACCGCATCGGGGTGGAGCAGGCATCTGCCCTTCGCGCAGAAAAAGAAAAATTGATGATCGGCACGCAAGAATTTACCCGCGTGGACAAGGGTGCGCCCGGAGTATTGGCAGGAGCGTGGTTGATTACCGGCCGCATGACAGACAAGGGTCTTCAGACCATCACTCCGGGCGCCCGCAAAACCATGAAGATACTTTCGGGCACACGGTTTCAGTGGATTGCCTACAACAGCGAGACCAAAGAGTTTTTCGGAACGGTGGAGGCACGTACACTTCGGTAGAAGGCAAGTACACCGAGTCAATAGAATTTTTCTCCCGCGACAACACACGAGTGGGGATGAGGCTGGAGTTGATTTTTAGTTTACCGGAGGGCAACTGGCGGCACAGTGGTACGAGCAGCAAAGGCGACCCGATAGACGAAGTGTGGACGAAACGCGAGAAGATTGGGATTTAAAGAGTTGTTAAGTTACTCACCATGAAATAGACTTATTGTATTTCTAACTGTATTGAGTCTCGCATAAAATCACCCACCATGAAAAAAACACTCTTCCAAATACTCGCCCGTATAAACAAAATCATCCTTCCCAGTTTTGGTAAGCGTGATCTTACGCGATTGGGCAAAGTAGAAAAAGCCTTGGTGGCCTACCGGTATTGGGTCACGCACAACGTACTCGACTAGCGCAGGACTTACTTTTTCACTTTCACTAAAAACCCAAAGACGGCTGCGGTAAAAAACATCAGCAGCCCGTAGAGCGCGGGTGGCACAGACATCATCGAATTGTTCAGCACATTGAGTGCGATGTAGATGGCCAGCGTACCGTTGTGAATACCGATTTCCATACCAATGGCCACCGCCTGTTTTCGCTCAATGCCCATCAGCAGAGGCACATAGTAGCCTACCACCATACTGAGAACATTAAAGAGCAACACCGGCCCGCCCAATTGACCGAAGTAGTCCACCAGCACTTGCTTTTCGCGAATGGTGATAGACACGATGATGATGGCCAGCACAAGGGCCGAAATGATTTTCACCGGCTTGTCCATCTTGGCGGCAAAGGCAGGAGCTTTACTTTTAAGCAACATGCCCAACGTGACGGGCACCAGCACAATGGCAAACACCTCGATTACTTTTTGAAAAGGCATGGGCACATATTGCCCTTCGCCAAGAAAATACGCAGAAGAAAGATTGACAATCAATGGCAGCGTGAACAACGTCAGTACGCTGTTGATGGCCGTGAGCGTGATATTCAGCGCTACATCGCCATTAGAAAGGTGACTGTACAAATTGGCGGTAGCCCCGCCTGGTGAAGCAGCCAGCAGCATCAAACCTACGCCCAGTATGGGGTCAAGTCCACTGACTTTTACCAATGCAAAGCACAGCAAGGGCAGCAGCACCATCTGACAAAAAAGTGCGATGAGCACCGCCTTTGGGTATTGCGTTACCCGCTTGAAGTCGTCAACGGTGAGGGAAAGGCCGAGCCCCAGCATAATGATGCCGAGGGCAATGGGCATGAAAAGGGTGGTAGCGGCTGATGTTTGCATGGCAATAACGTTGAATGAAGATGATACCTTTGCCGCGGATAACCAAACCGTTATTGGAATTTCAGGACGTATGCAAAAATTCTCACTTCCCATCCAGGTGCGTTGGTCAGATATTGATCAAAACCGCCACCTGCGCCACTCGGCCTACTACGACTATGGTGCCACGGTGCGCATCGCTTGCTTTTCACAACACGGACTCACCAACCTGAAATTTGAAGAATTGCACATCGGCCCTATTTTGTTTCGCGAGGAGGCTGTGTTCAAGCGCGAAATCAAATTTGAAGACCGGGTAACGGTGGATATGGTAGTGACTCGAGCCACGGCCGATTTTGCCCGATGGAGCATCCGCCACCATTTTTACAAAGAGGATGGTACGCTGAGCGCAATCATCAACTTAGATGGTGCCTGGATTCACATCGTTAAGCGCAAGCTGGCCGTGCCCGACAGCTATGTGCGGAAGATTTTTGATGACTTTCCTAAAGCAACTGACTTCGAATCAATTGTTTTAAAACCTAAGGCATAAGCAAGTGAATCTACTTGCGAACCATCAGGAGGCCGTAGCCCACCGCTCGATTACCAGCGGATAGTGCGTATGTTCCAACGCTTGTACTTTTTTGGCAATCATCTCTACGGTGTCGGTGGTTTCGAGGCGGCAGGCGGTTTGAAAAAGAATGCGGCCCTCGTCAAAATGTTCGTTTACTTCATGAATGGTGATGCCCGTTTCTTTTTCACCGGCTGCCTTCACGGCTTCATGCACCTTGCGTCCATACATTCCCTTGCCACCAAACTTTGGCAACAAGGCTGGGTGAATATTGATAATGCAATTCGGAAATGCGTGTAACAAGTTGGCGGGAACAAGCCATAAAAATCCTGCAAGCACGAGATGAGTGGCTTCTTGATTTCGCAAATGATTTAATACAAAATCGCTTTCGCGGAATTGCTGACCATTGAATACTACAGTCGGGATGCCAAGGCGTTGGGTTTTTTCCAGTGCCGCTGCCGAAGGATTATTGCTCAACAGTAAAACAACCTCTATGTCTGAATGATGGCGAAAATACCGAATGATTGTTTCTGCATTGGTGCCACTTCCAGACGCGAACAAGGCGAGCTTAATTTTTTTTTCGGTGATCATTTTTGCAAATGAATCGCAACAATAGAAGAAATAATACGAACTACAAAACCGCCATGCTCACGATGCCGGCCAGCATGATCACTTTGCAAAACTGGCTGAGCAAATAAAAATCGCGTACAGTATCCGCCCGGATGAGCCATACTAGAAGTATGCCCAGTGGAAGGAATAAAAAGCCACAAAAGAATAGAATGGGAAGCGGTGCAACGAACAAATGGATCAACCATACGGTAATTACAAAAGCTGCAAGTAGCAGGAAAATAAATTGTTTTGTGCCAAGGATGCCCCACACGATAGGCAGCGTACGGCAGCCAAAGGTGGTGTCGCCCTTGAGGTCTTCTATGTCTTTGATAATCTCGCGCACCAGCGTGATAAAAAAAGCAAATAGAGCATACACCCAGACCAACGAGAACAGTGGTGGATAGAGCACGTTGACAATCAGTACCGACAACCCGGTAAGAAAAGCAACTGTCACGTTCCCGATAAAGGGCATTCGCTTCAATGCATTGGAGTACACCCAAAGCAAAAAAGCCGATGCGAAATTCAGCAGGCCAATCTTCCAATCCAGTAGTACACCCATCTCCACGCCCATAATCGACAAAGCAGAGTGCAACAAAATGGCTGATCGCCTTGACAACTCTTTACCGATCACCACGCGGCCGGGTTTGTTGACGAGATCAATTTTTACATCGTAGTAGTCGTTGATGATGTACCCTGCCGCGGCAATCAAAATCGTGGACGTTGCCAGTAAAAACAGTCGGATATCAAAAATCGTGTCGGGAGAAATAAGGAAGCCGGCTGTACAGTATTGCGTTAACCCGATAATCAGCAGGTTCCAGAAGCGGGTGAGACGAAAGAGAGACTGCAAAAAGCCAAGACGCATGTGAGTTGCGTAAGCTAAGTAAATCTTGACACTAGAAAGCCTATTATCCCCAGGGAAGGCAACATAAGTATTAACCGATAGAAGCTAATCCAGCCAGCAATAAGTCCTCCAATAACAAGCACATCTTTCTCATCGCTTTCAATGGGGCCGATTACTTGGATAGTTCCCTTTCTCATAGAATTTAATCTTGCGAATGAATATTC
>JAIENH010000424.1 GCA_019751475.1 Cyclobacteriaceae bacterium | reverse complement strand
TGGGAAAAAGTTATTGAGATGGTTCGACCCCCTATACTTCAGGCTGCTTAGAGATGCGACATTTTGGAATACACCCTTTTCTTAAGCGCCTCTCTCTTCGGTAAAGATTTTATTATATTTAATGTCAAATTAAAAATCCATGGAAACCATCATACGCCTAAAGCCAGAAGAATTTAGTGATGCCGTTTTCGAAAAAATAAAAGGACTACTTCATAAAGATGACCTTGTAGAAATTAAAGTGTATTCACAAGGTTCATCTTCAATATATGAAAGCAAGCTCACCCATTCAAAACAAGAATTGGGAGAAGGTAAAACAATTTCATTTACAATGGAAGAATTTACCGAATACGTGAAGTCTGCTAAAAAATGAGGCACATAGTCTTTACCGAAACAGCCCTCAGTGAATTGAATTCCTTTAAGTTTGGTGAAGTTAGGTTAGCCTTTAAAGTCCTTGAACTTATTGAAGATATTAATAAGCAGCCTTTCACAGGTATCGGCAAGCCTGAGCCTCTAAAGGGAGACTTCGCTGGGTTTTGGTCACGAAGAATAAATGATAAGCATAGATTGATCTATTCTGTCTCAGATGAAGCAATACAAATTATTTCCTGTAAAGGTCATTATGATTAAATGATCTAATTGGAAATAGAAATCTTTACCGCCTCCGCGAATAAGTCCTCCTCGGAGCTGAACCAAACAACATTCCAAATACTCCGCGCACCAACTCTCGGCCTACTTGTTTGGCAACAGGCGAAGTGAGTACCTCTTGAAATGTACTTTTCTCTGCCTTCGCGGAACGTGACGTAGTCTTCTCGACTTGCTTTTGTTCTGCGGCTGCTTCTTGCTCTTGCCGCACCGCTTGTACGCGTTCATTTAAGATTTCAAACGCACTGCGCGGATCCACGCTCTCTTTGTACTTCTTGTACATGTCTGAATTGTTCAGCAGACTTTTGTATTCATCGGGCGAAAGCGGGCCCATCACCGAAGCGGGTGGTGCCAGGTGCGTCACCACGGTTTCTGTGGGAATTCCTTTTTCGTTGAGCACAGTGATAAATGCCTGGCCAATGCCCAGCTGGGTAAACTGCTGCTCCAGGTCATAAAACTCCGACTTCGGAAATGTCTTGATCGTCTCCTTCAGGTCTTTTACATCGTTGGGCGTAAACGCTCGGATCACATGATGAACCCTGTTTCCCAACTGTGAGAGCACAGAAGACGGAACATCCTGCGTAAGCTGCGTGCAAAAGAATACGCCCACTCCTTTGGATCGGATCAACCGAATGACTTGCTCAATCTGATCCATGAAGGCCTTCGGAGCATCCTTGAATAACAAGTGCGCTTCATCAAGGAAGAATACCAGCTTCGGCTTGTCTAAATCACCGGCCTCGGGCAATGTCTGGTAAATTTCTGCCAGCATAGAGAGCATAAAGGTTGAGAAAACAGCCGGCTGACTTTGCACATCCGATACATTGAGCAAGCTGATGACTCCACGGCCATCCACTTTCTCCATCATGTCTTCAATGTCAAATGACTTTTCTCCAAAAATCTGGTTGACACCCTGTTGCTCCAATGCCACAATCTTGCGTAAAATAGTGCCAGCCGTGGCAGGAGAAATTTTTCCATAGTTGTCTTTGATCTCGGCCGCACCTTCTCCTTCCGATAAGTAGTTCAGCACTTTCTTCAGATCGTTCAGGTCAACGATGGGCAGTTGTTTATCATCGGCATATTTAAACAAGATCATGAGCACACTGCTCTGTACTTCATTCAACTCAAGTACTTTGCTCAGCAGCACCGGACCAAACTCTGTCACGGTAGCGCGCATTTGCGCTCCCAGCTTGCCGCTGAGCGAATAAATCTCCACGGGAAAACCGGAGGGTGTGTAAGAATAATTAAGGGCCTTTACCCGGTCATTGATCTTGTCGTTGGGTGTGGCTTCTTTAGCCATGCCGCTAATGTCACCCTTCATGTCAGGCATAAACACCGGTACACCTGCAGCGGACAGTTGTTCAGCAATAAGTTGCAACGTGCGCGTTTTTCCAGAGCCTGTAGCACCTGTTACCAGCCCGTGTCGATTCATCATGCGCAATGAAAGGTTCACTTTTGCATCGGCCAGAATTTCATTTTCATATACTCCTGCACCCAGGTAGATGGTCGGCCCATTAAAGTGATAGGACGATTGTACCGCAGCTATAAATTTATCCTTCGCCATTTTTTAGTAATTTGATGCTAAATATAAACCTAAACTTATCGCCATGAAAAAATTCGGATTCTTCGTTTTGGCCATCTTATTCAGCGCCAGCGCTTTTGCTCAAATTGATTTGAAAAAAGCTAGTGGAGCCGCCACCGCCCTGGGCTTTGATGTAAATAAAATGAGCCAAAGCATCATGAGCAGCCTGACGAGTAAAGTTGGCCTCTCATCTGCACAAGTCACGAAAGTGACCCCGCTGGTATCACAATTTCTTACCAACAAATCATCTTTCATGTCGATGATGCAAAGTAAGCCTGCCGAATACAAAACCAAATTTGAGGCTGAGCAAAAAACCCTCTTTGACGGAATGAAAGGCCAACTGACGCCCGCTCAATACACGCAATTTCTCGGCTTGAAGCCCAAACAAGCTGATGCAGCTGATGCCATAAGTCAGTTGTTCTTTTGATAACTAAAAGCATTCCTAAACTTAAATTGGTGCGCTGATATCTGCGCGTCATTTAAGTTTAGGATTTTGATGATGGCGGTCTTTATCGCGAATGGTTTTCTTTTCAATATTCTTTTGCAAAGCAGTAGTAAGATTCACACCGGTTTGGTTGGCCAGGCAAATCAATACCCACAACACATCGGCCATCTCATCACCCAGGTCTTTGCTTTTGTCACTTTCTTTTTCCGATTGCTCGCCATACCTGCGGGCCATGATACGAGCCAACTCACCCACCTCCTCCGTAAGCAAAGCCATATTAGTCAATTCATTAAAGTAGCGGACTCCATGGGTTTTAATCCATTGGTCGACCTGAAACTGTGCTTGTTGAATAGTCATGAAATTATGTTAGTGGATTTAAGTCGCTGCTATCAAATACTTCTAAGAAACAAATTACAAAAATCTAGTCAACTCATCTGTGATCAGAAAATAGAAAACCCGGCTCTTTCACCAGGTTGTTCTAAAATAAAATTTAAGAATCAGTTATTTCTTATCCTGAAAGTTCTGGAAGGTGTAGAGTACTCCCAATGAGAAGGCCTGACTGTATTGCACACTGGCATCCTGATCGTAGTCGTATAACATAATGCCCCCAAGGCTTACGTTGATGAACTTATTGACTTTGGCTGTCAAATTCACATCCAAACGATGGTCGACTTTTTTCCACTCCAACGTCTCATAGTTAGCAAACAAAATGTAACGCCACTTCAAGTTTACATTAGGAGCAATGTCTTTATTGAACTCAGCCAGCATCTGAAATGCCAACCACTCATAGCGCGTACTTTCATTTAATAACACTCCGTATGGTCTCAAAGGATCCACCGCGGCATATTGTCCATTGTTGTTTCCAAGAATAGTGACACGCGGAGCAAAGGGTGACACGCGCACCTTGAAGTACTCTACCGGGTGATACTCTGCACCCCAGGATGAGGTGATGAACGTAGGCGCAAATGCATCCGAAATAAGTACTGGCTGCTCTACCCCGTTGGCATCTTTTGTGTACTTATAGCCTTTAGCAAATTGAGACAGTAAATTCACAGCCGTAAATATGTCCCAGTTTTTGCTTACTGAATAGCCGTACTTGGTGTCGAGAAATATTCTGTCGAGTGTCTTGCGATAACCTTGACCCTGGTTGTTGACCATACCGTATAGCATGTCAATCTCATTGTCCCATGAGCGCTTGCCATTTTTGTAGTTAGCTTTATAATTCAAAAAAGCATTGAAGCCTATAGAATTAACACCACCTGCCTTCCAGTTGGTAGAAAAAGAAGCCTGGTTAAGATTGAGCCCTGCCTTGAATGCTTTTCTCCAATTTGAGGTAGAATCAACCTTCACTACTTGCGCCTCTGCTGTGGGCGATAGGAGAAGGTAAAAGCCGACAACGATTGCAAAGCACCAATAGACCGGAAAGTAACTTTTTTTCATACGGGGTTTTAGTTTATCAGAGGTAAAAATACTAAAACCGCGCGAGCCGTATCAAATATTGTTCAATTTGATCTCTTCCAGCGCCACTTCTGTTAATGGCTTTGTGATAAATTTTATGACGAAATTGTTGTTCACAATTTTATCAATGTCGCGCTTGTTATCGGAGCTTGATAAAATAATGACTTTGCATTTGGTGCGCACCAGTTCTTTGAATTTTTCGAATTCATACAAGAAGACGAAGCCATCTACCACGGGCATATTAATATCAAGAAATATGACACTGGGTAAATTATCTGGTCGATTTTGGTTTTCGGCCAGATAATCCAGCGCACTCTTGCCGGAATTCATCACTTCTACCCGATTCGCAAATTTTGAAAGTTCAATTATTCGCTTGCTGATAAAATTATCTGTGTCGTTATCATCGACCAACATCACTAAATCATGTGTAACTAAAGAATCCATCGTCTTTATTTATATCGTTTTCCCCCCACTTCAATGAAAGAGGGCGCAAAATTATCTTTTTTATCCAAAAACAAAACCTATCCTAAAAATAATAGAAAGAATGAAGTAAGGTATTGGCGGAAAATGTCGAAAAAGCACTTAGCGCTTGCGTACCCGAAGCATTTCGCCTACGGCCAGGTTAAAATCTTTTTTTTCATTCCACTCCATCAATTCATTGATGGTAACATTATATTGCCGCGCTACACTGTAAATCGTATCACTTGGTTTTACTTCATGAACACTTGCTTCAACCGTTGCTTCAAGTAAATCATCTTTTTTATCTGTTTCTACTATTCTGCGATTGACTGCCTCTTTCTTTTTAGGAGTAGGATCTGCTTTGGTGACGGGCTGGTCCCAATAAAACGAATCATCTTCATCTAACGTAGCCACCATTGCGGGCTCTGCAGAAACATCGGAAGGTTTACGAGAATTCAAAAATAAGGTTGTGCCCGCTACAGGTCTTGTATTCTCGCTGAGGCCGTTGTAGCGCAACAAAAATTTTTGCTGTATACCAAACTGCTGACTCACCAGCCACCATGTGTCGCCAGATTTTAGCGTATACAAGTCTTCTTGTGCTTTCTTTTTCTTTTTGTGAAGAAAATATGGCTTACCCGGAAGAAGAGGAGCATCCATAGTAATTTCATTGAAATGTAAGAAGGACGACAAACTGATGCCTGCCCGCCTAGCAATTGCCTCTACCGTCTCGCCCCTTCTTGCGCGAATAGTTGCAAGGCCATTGATCTCGATTTGCTGCTCAGGCTCTTGCGTAGCAGAAACAGGAGAAGGAGCTGCTGAAGCAATTGTGAGCATACCAAAATCAGCTGTGCTCTCTCCTTTCGGTATCAAAAACATATATTGACGATCTGTTGGTACACGATCTGATTTCAGCCATTTATTGAACTCACGAAGTTTCGTTTCATCCATTGCCAATTCGCTGGCTATTTCGCGAAGAGCTCTGCCCCCCGCATTGGTGACACCCGTAACTTCCATGGCTGCTTTGCCACGATGACCGTTTTCGAAGGCCACTTTATGCGCCAGAAACTTCCGTACGTACCAATACGTGTCGGAGGTGATTTCCATGTGTCGCGTGCTGAGGTCTTTGTCTCCCACCATGCGCATCACACCACCGGCACCCATTTGATAGGCCTGCAACGCATACACCCAGTTATTAAAATAATGATTGCATTGCTTTAAGTAACGTGCGGCACCGCGGCTGGCACTGGCAATATTCATCCGCTCATCCACTTCATCATCCACACGCAAACCCATCTCGCGAGCTGTAAAATCCTTGAACTGCCAAAAGCCAACAGCATTGGAAGACGACACAGCATCAGGTACGAGAGCACTTTCCTGCAACGCGAGGTATTTAAAATCATCCGGCAGGCGCTCTTCTCCAAAAATCTTTTCGATGATCGGAAAATAAGTCTTCGCCCGCTCGGCCTTTATACCAAAGTACTTGGGGCTTTGCGTCAGTGCATCCACATCTTTTTGAATATCGCGTCTTGCATCATCACGGATAGTGAGTGTGATGCCGGCAAATTGCATCTTGTGGGGGACTTGCGGGGCCTGAGCGAAGGCCGATGCTCCGCAAAAAATAAGCGCTGGAGCGAAAAACTTCATGACTCTGCAAAGGTAAAAATATTTTTACATTTTTCGGATGATCATGATGCCATCGCGCACGGGTAGCAGCACAGTCTCCACCCGGGGGTCTTGGCGAATGCGGTCATTAAATTGCTGAAGTGCCCGGGTATCCTTGTCAGGCTTCGTATCAATAATCTTTCCGCTCCACAACACATTATCAGCCAAAATCCACCCACCCGATGGCACTTTGTCGATAACCAAATCGTAGTACAATCCATAATTTTCTTTATCAGCATCCAGCCACACCAAGTCAAAGGGTCCGGGCATCATCGGCAATAAAGCAGCTGCATCACCAATGCGATAGTCGATTTGCTTACTCCACGGAGACGCTTCAAAATAACCTCTCACACGGCTTTCCAATTCTTCGTTGATATCAATGGTTATGAGATTTCCATTCTTGGCGAGACCTTCGGCAAGGCACAGCGCTGAGTAGCCAGTGTATGTACCAATCTCAATCGCTACCGATGGCTTAATCATTTTGCTGATCATGGCAAGAAGCCTTCCTTGCAAATGACCAGAGAGCATGCGAGGCATCATAACCTGTGCATGTGTCTCGCGATTGATACGCTTCAATAATTCCGATTCAGTAGAAGTATGTCCTTCTGCATATTGACTTAATTCTGAAGGGATAAAATCCATAGACTCTGAAATAAGTTTTTTATTTCGGCTCCATTCGTAACACACTCAATTTTTCCCTGTCAAACATTTCGTTTGCCAGGCCCAACAAATCATCGGCCGTTGTTTGCCGGATGCGGGTGAAAATCTCTTCCAACTCCGGTATGCGCCCCACGTCCAGCAGGCTTCGGCCCATCATCATCATAAAACTGATGTTGCTTTCTTCTGCCATGGCCACCTGACCCATAATCTGTTCTTTGGCGGAAGCCAATTGTTTTATGCCAAGTTTATTTTCACGCAGCTTGCGAAGTTCCTCTTCTACTAACTTCATACTCTTTGACAGTTGGGAGGGCTCCGTACCAAAGGAAATGACAAATATTCCGGTATCCGTAAAGGGCACAAACTGAGAGCCAATCGAGTAGACAAAGCCAAACTTCTCGCGAAGCGAAAGATTGAGCCGCGAATTCATGCCGCCTCCTCCCAAAATATTGGTGAGTAAATAGAAAGCGCTTCGTTTGTTGTCTGCAATTGAATACGATGTACGGCCGATAGCGCAGCGCGCTTGCTTAATCGGTCTCTTGAGTGATCGTTCGCGGGGCTTATAGCCAGAAAACTTTTTTCGATGTTTTGCTGAGCGGATCGTAGGAATGCCTCCCATGTACTTCTCAGCCAGTAGCACCACCTCTTCAAAGGGAATATTACCCACGCTAGAAAAAACAATGCAACTGGTATCAATATGCTCTTTGATGAAAGAGGTGAAATCTTTACGTTGAAAGGAATTGACTGTATTCTCTGTGCCCAGGATATTCATACCCAGGGAATGGCCTGAAAAAATCAACGCATCGAACTCATCTTGCAGTGAACCCTCTGGGTCATCGTGGTACATAGACATTTCCTCACGGATCACCTGGCGTTCGCGCTCGATTTGGTTTGCTGGAAAGATCGATTCGAAGGTAATATCGGTTAGCAAGTCAATTGCTCGCTCAAAATAATCGTCACGCAAAGACGCATAAAAAAGAATTTTCTCCTTATCAGTGAAGGCATTCAACTCACCACCCAATGACTCCAACCGGTTGAGAATATGAAACGACTTGCGCTTGCGAGTGCCTTTAAAAGCCATGTGTTCCCAGAAGTGGGCTATCCCCTGGTTATCGGGAGTTTCATCACGACTGCCGATGTCAAGCATGATGCCGCAGTGAACAATTTTGGTGGAGGTAATCCGGTTGTGAACAACCCGGATACCGTTTTTCAGTGTATGAATAGCGTACTCGCGCATAGTTAGGGCGCAAGTTAATCGCACCGTCTGCCATCTCAAAGGCGAACACAATTGACCGTTGGCGGTCGCTGCTGTTGGCAACGACCCAAAATTATCAGTAAAATAGCGGACAAATTATGGCACACACCTTGTAAACAATTTGTCACCATGGAAACACAAAAAGTTCGTACCTGCTTCACGATCACCTTTACCGATGATCAATACAACCACGCCAAGTCGTATGTGGAAGACATGAAAAGACATCCGCAGCGCGTGTTCTGGCAAGGCAAAGAGGGCAAGAGCCTTGAAGAATTGGTGGTGGAGCAAATTGCTCACCGCATTCTTTCGGGTTTTTATAACAACGACCCCTATCGTGCCGGCAAGCACATTGTGCGGATGGACAGCATGACCACCACCTAAGACGTGAGATTAGATTCGCTCCAATATTTTTTGAATGAGCGAGTCTATTACAGCTTCAGGATCGGATGAGAACTGCTCCATCTCGCGATTGGCGATAATGGCGTTGGCACTCACCACTTCGTGCCCGAGGAGTTTACCAAGGGCAAACAGTCCAGCAGTCTCCATTTCAAAGTTCGTCAGCAGAAGGGAACCCGATCTGAAGTTTGTAAGGTCACGCAATAGATTTGGGAAACGTATCGGCAATCTCAGTTTTCTTCCTTGCGGAGCATAGAATCCCGGACAGGTGACGGTTGTGCCTCGCACCATGCCTTCACTCATTCGTTGCAGTAAGTCTGCTGAGCCACTCACCATGTAGGGTTCAAAAGAAAGTTTCAATTTTCCTTTAAGATCTGACACAACAGATATTTCCTGTTGATCCATGTTCAGGTCATAAAAATTCATCAGGTTATCAAACCCAATAGCTCGCTCACTCATCAGGTGAGTGCCAATAGGTATTTCTTTCTGAAGAGAGCCGGATGTGCCAATACGAATGACATTCAACGTTTGCTTTTGAGGCAACACCTTGCGGGATGTGAGATTGATGTTTACCAAAGCATCTACTTCATTGAAAAAAATCTCGACATTATCGGTGCCGATGCCGGTGCTGATCACGCTAATCTGCTTGTTGTTCAATTCACCCGTGTGTGTCACAAACTCTCTCCTGTTCTTTCGGAATGTAACCCGATCGAGATGACGACTCACTTTTTCTACACGTTCGGGGTCACCCACAGTGATGATGGTAGGCGCTAAATCTTCTGGTCGCAGGCCCAGGTGATAGACACTGCCATCCGGATTTACAATCAGGTCTGTAGAAGAAATTTTCAACGTAAACTACTTTTCAATTTTCTGGGCGGGGTTTCCAAAAACAGTTTCACCTGCTTTTATTGGAGCAACCACCACGGAGCCCGCGCCAATGCGAGCGCCCTTACCAACGGTAACACCTGAAACGATGGTTACTCCCGCACCAATAAATACTTCGTGTTCAATGGTAACAGAGGGACTTATGACACTCCCCGGCCCCACTTGCACAAAGTCACCAAGTGTTGACTCAGCACCTACATGACTTTTTGCGTGCAGCAAGCAATGACTGCCGATTTTCGAACCCACACCTGCGCTAAATCCAATATCAAAAAAATTTCCGTGACCGATGGCAACTGCTGGTGAAATAAACGCACCCCGATGTGTGGCATTCACAGGCTGCTTATGGCGGACTTCCAGGAGCATTTTTACCAAGCTCTTACGAAGTTTATTGTCATCAACCGCCACAAACGCTTCGCATTTTCTGCCAATGAGTTTCAGAAAACCATCATCATCGGTACTGCCCATCACAACTGCGGTATCCACTTCCGTGGAATGAAGTTTTTTATTGTCATCCAGGAAACCATACACCACTACTTCATTGCTCTCAAAGATTTCTTTGGCCATACGACCCAGGTAGCCAGCCCCAAAAATGATAACAGGATTTTCCATTGAATTATAAAAAGTGAAATCAAAGGTAGGGCGAAAGAGCCACTACCCAAAATTACTTCTGGTTGCGTTCAATCCACCCAAGCAACGGACTTTTGTACAATACAAGAAAGACTAAGAACGGCAGAAAGCCAATTTTGTAACGTGAGAGTGAACCAAAGTTGGGTGTGGAGAGTGCAAGAAATACTGCCAGCGAGCAACTATAAAACACAATTGCCAGGGCCATCAAGCGATGGGGCGAACTAAAAAAAAGCGGTAGCGAAACCAACGAGGACAGCAGTAGCACTGCGAACGCTAAATTCTCCAGGCTTGCGAGTACGGATAACAGATTAAACGTTTCCCAAACAAAAGGCCGGAACAAACCTGCCACCAGAGCAGACGGCACATTAATAAAAAGACTTGCTACGGTAGGCTGCAGATTACTGTAGACTATCAGCTTGTCATTCCCGCTAAGGGACGTAAACTCTTTATTGTTTTGAACAATAACCTCCGCAAAGCGATGAGGATAAAAATTAGGATGCGCACTCATCCCTATAATAAACAAAATGAGTAATAATCCTGACCAGGCCAGCAGCTCAAATCGTGCGAGCTTTGCAATCATCGGCTTTAGTTTAATGATGATAATTGTAGCCAAGGCGACCGGAGCAAAAATTCCTAACCAGTAATACTTTAATTCCCACGTCACCCACGCACTTAGCACGATTAATGACCACTGCCAAAATTTGAGTTGAGTGCCGGTAAGTTGAGATACGAGCACGCCCGACAAAAAATATAATCCCGCCAGGCCAAGACTTTCTTTAATCAATCCAGATGACCATAACACCACAGACGGCCAGAAAAGAAAAGCAATAGCCGCGGCCCATCGGGCAAGCGGAAATGCCTCAACAACTTTCGTAAACAAGAACCATGAACCGAAAAATGAAATAAACGAGCACATTATCGACATCACCCAATAGTTGCCAGCCGACACAACAGCCAGTAGGCCGGCAATCTTATCAAAGAAAAGTGAGCGAGAGGTGGTGTGCGTAAGTGTTTGTAGCAATTCCGTATCAGTTTCATGGCCCAAGTAAAACTGCACGGCCCGCACAGGATCATGACGAATGACATCGGCCAACACCATTCCATCTTGCCAGTACGACAACGTGTCGCCCAGACTATAGTGAAAGAAATACAAAGCACCCACCGCCAAACCAGCCGCTGACTTGAGAAGCAGTGCAGGCCAATAAAATTTTTTGATATTGGCCGCCTGAGCACGAT